>ONVE01000156.1 GCA_900321215.1 uncultured Eubacterium sp.
ACCGGATGATTTCGGCCGCATGATAACCATACGTATAACCGGCAACGGTTTCTTATACAATATGGTCAGAATAATTGCCGGAACGCTTATTGATGTTGGTACGGGCAGGACAAAACCATCCGAGGTCGGCGAGATAATCGAGTCAAAGGACAGAAGCCGCGCAGGAGATACAGCCGAGGCAAGAGGACTTACTCTTGTAAAGATATATTATCCGGAACTTGATACACTTGATGACAAAATAAAATAATCAAAACCAGTAAAATTTCCATAATTACATGCCTCAGACCAGTAAACAAAATATATTTATAACTTCTGTAAATGTAACATTTTGAAATTAAATATTTATCTAAATTTAATAAAAACTTCATACACTACAAAATGCCCTTGATATTTTATACAGTTGTAGTTATAATGATTTGGATAATGTACTAAAAAGACGAAGCTCGTATAAATCACGTATTTACGTGTTTTTAACATGATGAAGGAAAAAAATATGATTAAATTTAATGTTCCACCTTATATCGGAAATGAAGATGCTTACATTAAAGAGGCTATAGATGCCCGCAAATTATGCGGAGATGGCCCATTTACAAAGAAATGTAATAAGTGGTTTGAGGAGAAGACAGGTTCTTCAAAGGTTCTCCTTACAACTTCTTGTACACATGCAACTGAGCTTGCAGCGATCATGCTTGATCTTGAACCGGGAGACGAAGTTATCGTACCTTCCTATACATTCGTTTCAACAGCAAATGCATTTGTTCTTCAGGGAGCGAAGACAGTATTTGTTGACGTCAGACCGGATACCATGAATATTGATGAAAATTTGATAGAGGATGCCATTACAGACAAGACTAAGGCTATAGTTCCTGTTCATTACGCAGGCGTTGCATGCGAGATGGACACTATCATGGATATAGCAAAGCGTCACAATCTGTATGTTATCGAGGATGCAGCACAGGGCGTTATGAGTACCTATAAGGGTAAGGCTCTGGGCGCTATCGGTGATTTCGGCTGCTTCAGCTTCCATGAGACCAAGAATTACAGCATGGGAGAGGGCGGAGCTATCCTTATCAAGGATAAGGATAAGGCACTTGAAGCTGAGATCATCAGAGAGAAGGGAACCAACAGAAGCCAGTTTTTCCGTGGTCAGATAGACAAATACACCTGGTGTTCAAAGGGTTCTTCATATCTTCCTAGTGAGCTGAATGCTGCATATCTTTATGCACAGCTTGAGCAGGCAGATAAGATTTTTGATGACAGAATGAATTCGTGGAATAAATACTATGAGCTTTTGTCGCCTCTTCGTGACAAAGGTTTTATTGAACTGCCATTTATTCCTGATTATTGTACACATAATGCACATATGTTTTATATTAAGTGCAAGGACCTTGAGGAGAGGACTAAGCTTTCACAGTTCCTGAAGGAAAATGGAGTACTTGCCGTATTCCATTATGTACCGCTTCATTCCGCACCTGCCGGTATAAAATTCGGCAGATTTAATGGTGAAGACAGATTTACCACTAAGGAAAGTGAGAGACTTCTCAGACTTCCTCTTTACTACAACCTTAAGGAAGAGGATCTCCTTACAGTTGTTGACCTTGTACAGAAGTTCTATTCCCGCTAAAGCTTTATTTTAGAGGTGAAGGACTCCTTCTGCGCCGGGGCTTTTTCGGCTGCCGGTGATATTAAATAACAGATTGATGGATTGTGTAGATTATGAATGAGAAAATGTCCAAGAATGCCTTGAACAGAAAGGCATTCGTAGCCGGTTTCTTTTTTGTGCTGGTTCAGATACTGGTAAGAGGAATATCCTTCCTTACCACGCCTATATATACAAGACTGGTTTCAACCTCACAGTACGGTGAGATCAGAATATATGAATCATGGCTTCTTATAGCGGTTCCCGTGATGTCTCTCTGCCTTTACAGAAGCGTTCTTAAGGCATATTTTGAATTTGAAGGACATTTCGATGAATACGTTTCGGCAACACATTTTCTTTCTACACTTTCGACACTTATAATGTTTTCCTGCATAACGATTTTCTGCAGAAAATGGTTTATGGACTTCACAGGCATGAATACCCTGATGTACATTTACCTGCTGCTTTTTGTGCTGGGCTGTACAGGACTGTATTTCTTTCAGAATAAGGAGCTTCAGCTCCACAGATATCAGAAAAGTACTCTTGTAACAAGCATAACAATGCTTTCCGCAACAGGACTTTCGATACTGCTTTTATATATCGGCAACAAGACAGATCATAAAGATGATCTTGTTATCCTGAGAGTAATAGGTTTCTATACACCGCAGATAATAGGCGGCGCAGTTGTCATCATGCTCATGTGGCGTGCAGGAAGAAATCTGATCAATAAAAAATACTGGATTTATGCTCTTAAATACAGCATTCCGCTCATTCCTGAGGTTCTTTCGATACAGATCATGAATCAGGCGGATAAGATAATGATCCAGAAAATGGTTTCTGATCATTTCGCAGGCATTTTTGCTCTGGGAACAACCATTTCCTTCATCATTTTCATACTTGAGGACGCTGTATGGAACGCATGGAGACCATGGCTTTTTGAGAAGATCGACCGTGATGAGATCAAGGACATTGAAAAACCATGGCTTAATGTAGCGCTGATATTCAGTTTCCTGTCCTGGGGCCTCGTTGCCGTTGCACCGGAGGCAATACGTATACTTGGCGGAAAGAAGTACGCTGACGCAGTCTGGCTTGTTGCTCCGATGGTTACCGGAACACTTTTCAGGTTCTTCAGCTACGGATTTTCAGCGGTACTCAGCTTTCAGAATAAAACTCAGTATGTGGCAGCCGGTACAGTCGGCGTAATGTTCGTAAATGTCGGCCTCAACTGGGTATGTATAAAGTATTTCGGATATCAGGCTGCAGCTTACACAACAGCTGCAAGCTATTTACTGCTTCTTATAGTTCAGGGCATACTTGAGAAGCATGTCACGGGCAAGACTATAATATCTATCCCTAAGATGGTCATAGTTTCACTTATAACTTTCGGAATAAATGTTCTCAGCATGTTCCTCTACAAGCTTGACTGGTACATACGTTATGCAGTTATCCTTGCAGTAGCCGCTGTAGCATTTGTAACACTTATGCCTATGATGAAACAGCTTCTTAAACAGCTTAAGAAGAAGCCTAAGAAGGAGGAAAAATAGGTGCTTATCTCGATATGTATACCTTGTTATAAATCGTCAAAAACACTGCCGAAGGTTTATGAATCGGTAGTAGAGGAATTTAAGAAGCATCCAGAGCATGATTATCAGTTCGTACTTGTAAATGACGGCTCACCTGATGCAACATTTGCAGCTATCAAAGAGATCGCAGCAAAGGATGAGAAGGTTACAGGCGTTGACCTTTCAAGAAACTACGGACAGGTAAATGCCAAAATGGCAGCTCTTCAGTATGCCAAGGGTGATGTTATCTGCTTTATGGATGATGACGGACAGCATCCGGCTGAGGGAATCTTCCAGCTCCTTGCTAAAATGCAGGAGGGCGGCTATGATGTTGTTTATGCACATTTTGCCAAGAAGAAGGCATCATTTTTCAAGAAGCTCACAAGTGATCTTCACAATCATATAGCGGAGAAGATGGAAAACAAGCCTAAGGGCGTACATCGTTCTTCATTTACAGTATGGAGCAGGGCGGTAGTCGATGCACTTAAGGATTACCACAGCCCGTTCACCTCTATCGGATCCTACCTTATGAAGGTAACGACAAAATACGCAGATGTAGAGGTTGAGCATAAGGAAAGGATCGCCGGAAGATCGGGATATACATTTAAGAAGCTTTTCAAGATGTGGGCAAATATCTTCTTCAGCTTCTCAATGAAGCCTCTTCGTATGGCGACTGTTTTCGGAGTGATATTCTCACTCGGCGGCTTTGGATGGGGACTCTTCCTGATAATCCGTAAGCTCATTCACCCTGAGATCCTTTCAGGATATACCAGTACTCTTGTAATACTCCTTCTCATCGGAGGACTTATAATGATATTCCTGGGTATCATTGGAGAGTACATCGGACGAATATATATGACGGTTTCCGGGATGCCTCAGTATAATGTAAGGGAGGTAGTCGGAGATGACAAAAAATGATGGATATTTAACGGACCTTTTTCTTGAAGGACTCGAGAAGAAGGCAGAGCAGGCGCTTCCGGAAGAGGTAGTAAAGGAAGCAAAGCTCAGCTTTATAGATTATATCGCCTGTGCATATCTTGGACAGAAGATCCTTAAGGATAAAAATGAGAAAACTCTTGCATTTCTCGGAAATGACAGCGGAAATGCGATCCTTATCGGTACAGGTAAGAAGGTAAGCAGTCATACGGCTGCATTTATGAATGGAATAAATGCTCATGTGGCAGAACTGGATGATGGTCACCGCTATGGAATGATGCATGGCGGAGCACCTGTTATCTCAGTTCTTTTAGCCGTGTCCGGAGATAAGAAGGTAAGCGGAGACAAGTTCATCAAGGGTATGGTAATGGGCTATGAAGCTGCTATACGTCTTGCCGCTGCCATACAGCCGGGACATAAGCTTAAAGGCTGTCATGCAACAGGAACCTGCGGAACCGTAGGTGCAGCAATGGCAGTAGCATATATGCTGGATTTCACTAAGGAAGAGAAGAGAGCTGCTCTTTCGGCAGCATTGACTGATGCAGCCGGTCTTCTGGAAATGATAGACAACACATCGACACTTAAGCCATACAACATCGGAAGGGCTGCCGTAGCAGGCCTTGACGCCGCTTTAGCGGGCATTTCAGGCTTTAGTGGTCCATATGACGCCATGGGCGGCAAAAGGGGCTTCCTGCAGCTCTACGCAGGCGAGAAGGTGAACTATGAATACCTTCTGGAGGGCTTCGGAGACAAATACGTCATCCAGATGATCTACAGAAAGCCTTACGCAGCATGCCGTCACTGTCACGCAGCTATCGAGGCTGCAATGGTATGCGCAAAGGAAAGCGGCATAGACATTTCAGATATTAAGGATATAGATATCAAGACCTACGGACTTGCAGTCGGCGGGCATGATCATAAAGAGATAAGCGGTACTTCTTCAGCAAAAATGAGTACGCCTTACAGCGTTGCGGCTGCCATAGTCAGCGGACAGGCAGGCTTCCAGCAGTTTGAAGAGCCTTATCTTTCTGATGAGAGGATAGCAACTCTTATGGATAAGGTAAGAGTTGAAGAGGATCCGGAGCTTTCAAAGCTTGTTCCTGATAAGAGAGGCGCCATCGCAGTCATTTCAGGACAGGACAAGGAGCATACGGTCCGCGTGGATTATCCGAAGGGAGAGCCTGAGAATCCTGTAACAGAGAAGGAGATGCATGATAAATTCATTTCCCTCCTCGGAGCAGCAGGCATTTCGGAGGAAAAAGCAGAAGAAATGTTAGAGAAGGTCTGGAAGACAGACTCTGAATTTGATGAATTATTAAAGGCGCTGGCTGAGTAGCTGGCAGTTGCACGGAAAGTTTAAGGATAGTAAAAGAAAGAAACAGCAGGAGGAAGCGGAATGAACAGTATGGAAAAAACCAGAGAATTTTTGAAGAGTATCGGTATGCCGGGAGGAGATGCATATGACCTTCCAACATCAGAGAAGAGATTTCCTGATGGAGCACAGTACCGTTTTGAGGTTCCGGGAATTCAGGGACCGGGTGCTATGAAAGCGCTTCTCGAGTCAGTTGACAGTTACGGAATAACTATACACAGAGTAACACAGACTAAGGGTATCATGTTCCTTCTTGATTCAGAGATCGAGGAAATGGTTAAGCTTGCAAAGGAAGCTCAGGTACAGCTCATCCTTGCTATAGGACCTAGAGCAACACTTGATACAAGTGCTTCCGTTAATACTCCTGAGGGACAGAGAATGGGCTACAGACTCCGTGGACAGGAGCAGGTAGTAAGAGCAGTTGAAGAGGTTAAGAGAGGTATCGCTCTTGGATGTAAGGGCTTTATGGTATACGATGAGGGTTGTCTCTGGCTCTTAAATGAAATGCGTAAGGCAGGCGAGCTTCCATCAGATATCCATTTCAAGATTTCTGCACATACAGGACATGGAAATCCATGTTCAGCCCACCTTCTTGAGAGCATCGGTGCAAATTCATTTAACCCTGTAAGAGACTATCAGCTTCAGATGATCTCTGCTATAAGACAGGCAATCAATATCCCTCTCGACCTTCATACAGAGAATCCTGCTTCTTCAGGCGGATTTGTAAGACATTATGAGGTTCCTGAGATCGTCAGAGTTGCAGGCCCTGTTTACCTTAAGACAGGCGGATCTGTAGCAAAGACTCACAGCTGGGATTCAACTGCAGACGACGCAAGAAAGCGTGCAAAGCAGGTAGTACTTGTAAAGAGAATGTTAGATACTTATTATCCTGAAGCAATCGCTTCTCCAAAGGGATCTATCAGTTGTCAGTAATATAGAGGTAAGGTATGAGGGTACAGGTAGAAAACATAAGAAAGATAAGCAGTGATATACTCGTTGCTTCAGGGGTTCCGCGCGAGCATGCGGATATGGTAGCGGATACTATAGTTTATGCGCATACCAGAGGAAAGCATACTCACGGACTTGGACGTGTAAATATATACCTTCGTAAGATCAGGGAAGGCCTTATGGCTGCCGACACGCCTATGGAGGTTTTAAATGATTTCGGAGCAGTCTGCCACTATGATGCACATAACGGTTTCGGACAGGTTGCTGGTGTTATCGGTATGCAGACAGCTATAGAAAGAGCAGAGAAGTTCGGAATAGGCTTCGTGCTCGTTAAGGACAGCAACAATTTCGGTACTGCAGGATATTTTTCAAAGCTTGCAGCAGATAAGAAAATGATAGGCTTTGTATGTGCCAATTCGGGACCGGCTATCGCACCTGCAGTAGGCGGCAAGGCGCTTTTCGGAACCAATCCGATAAGCATGGCTTATCCTACAGATGATGCGGAGAATCCGGTCATCTTTGATATGGCTACATCAACCGCTGCAAGAGGCAAGATCAGGCTTGCAGCTAAAAATGGTGAGTCCATCCCTGCAGACTGGGCTCTTGATGAGAACGGTCAGCCTACAACAGATCCAAACAAGGCGCTCCTTGGCTCTATGCTTCCGATAGGAGGCTACAAGGGTGTAGGACTTTCACTTATGGTGGATTTCCTTGCAGGACTTATGAGCGGGGCTGCATTTGCAGGAGATGTAAAGAATCTTAATCATAAGACAGAGCTTTCAAGATACGGACATGCATTCATCACTATAGACATTACCAAGTTTATGACGTATGAAGAGTATCTTGAGAAAAATGAATATCTCAGCGGCCGTGTTCATGAATACGGCGGAATACTTCCGGGTGAACATTCTTACGAATACTACAAGGATAACAAAGTAGAAGTGGATGTTCCGGATAAGCAGGTAAATGAAATTAACGAAATCGCAGACGGACTCGGACTTACAATACGTCTCGCGTAAAACTAATTATTATCAGGAGATAGAATGATGAATAACGAGGGAAAACCGGTAGCACTTGTATTAGGTGGTATTTTTCCACATGCAGAACTTCTCAGAAAACTTAAGAAGAGAGGCTATTATACGATCCTTGTCGATTATTTTGAAAACCCGCCTGCAGCATCAGCCGCAGATGAGCATTCAAGAGAAAGCGCAATGGATTACGAAGCAGTCTTAAAGATTGCAAAGGAAAGAAATGCGAAGCTTGTAATGAGCTCCTGCCTTGATCAGCAGATAGTTATAGCAATGCAGGTTTCCGAAGCACTTGGAATCCCTCATCCGTTCTCTGTTGATACAGCACTTAAGGTTACAAACAAGAGATACATGAAGAAGATCATGACATCCTACGGTATTCCTACCGCAAGATATTATGAGATAGATGAAAATGCAGATCTTTCACAGGTTGATATTGATTATCCGATCATTGTAAAGCCTGTTGATTCCTGCGGCGCTGCGGGCGTAAGCAAGATCGAGGATCCATCTGAGCTTGCGGATGCAGTTAAGAAGGCATGCCACTGGAGCCGTACAAATGATGCCATCGTTGAAGAATTCAAGAAGGGCATGGAGGTAAGTGTTTATACATTTATCAAGAATAAGAAGGCTCATGTGGTTACAACCTCACAGCGTATCAGCGTTATCGATAAGGATATGGCAAAGTGCTTCTGCGCAGTCAGTCCTGCACCGATAAGCGAAGCTATAAGAACCAAAATGGAAGATATTGCCACAAGTCTTGCTGAGGCATTTGACCTGGACAATACACCTCTTTTCTATCAGTCAATAGTGAAGGGAGATGATGTATTCGTGATCGAATTTTCTCCTCGTATGGGCGGAGGTCTCTGCTACCGTACTATGCAGCTTAATGCCGAGTTTGAAATGCTTGATGCATCTATCAATTCGTACCTTGGCGAAGAGACTGTTGTCAACCCTAAGAGAGAGGATAAATATTTCCTCATCCATCAGGTACATGGAAAAGACGGAATATTCGATCATCTTGAAGGCTATGAAGAACTGATCAAGGAAGGAATTATCAAAGAAATATTCCCTATGAAGACAAAGGGCATGGAGATAAGCAACGAGAAATCCAGCAGCTCCAGAACAGCAATGCTCCTTATCGAGGGAAAAGACAGCGATGAGTTTTTAAGAAAACTGGATGAAGCGATGCCAAGACTCGAGATCAGGGATATAGATGGAAAGCCGCTTATGGACCGGTCACTTCACCTTACAAAGAAGATTTTGGAGGATAACATCAATGCAGCATCAGAGATATAATAAGAATTTTAAATTTGTTAAGGAGCCTGTAAGCTTCAATAAGTATACAGACAGAGAGTTTCTTCAGTACTGCGTAGGAGCAGTGCTTTACATGCCGGCAACAAGAGATTTCAGAGAGGACCTTCTCACTGAGCATGTTCCGGGACTTACAAGTATGGTTATGTGTTTTGAGGACGCCATCGATGAGAAGGATATTCCTGAAGCAGAGAAAAATGTAGTTCAGTTCCTTCATTTCGTAGATGAGAAGATAGAAGGCGGCGAGCTGGATCCTGACAGAGTTCCGCTCATTTTCCTGAGAGTACGTTCTATCGAGCAGTATGATGAGATACTTTCAAAGCTTGACAAGAAAGCAGTAAAGATACTTACAGGTTTTGTATTCCCTAAGTTCAACAGCAATAACGGAGAGGCATATTTCTCAAGACTTGTTGCTACAGCAGAGAAGTATGAATATGTCCTTTACGGTATGCCTATCCTTGAGGGAAGAGAGATCGCATATAAGGAAAGCCGTATAGACGAGCTTATCAAGGTAAAGGCGATCACAGATAAATATAAGGATTATGTACTTAATATCCGTCTCGGCGGTACTGATTTCTCTTCAGCATTCGGCGTTCGAAGAGGTATAGACTATACCATTTACGACGTAATGCCTGTACGTGACTGTATCCTTGATGTATTAAACGTTTTCGAGAGAGAGAACAGCTACGTGGTATCAGGACCGGTTTGGGAGTATTTCCTTGCAAATAAGTCAATGAAATTCGACAGCATCCCTGAGGATAAATTCCAGTATACACTTCTGACACGTACACCGCTTGTAAACAGTGCGGTAGACGGACTTCTTCGTGAGGTTATCCTGGATAAGGCTAACGGAATCATCGGAAAGACATGTATCCACCCTACACATATCAGATTCGTAAATGGTATGCAGGCGGTTACACTCGATGAGTACAATGACGCATGCCAGATCCTTAACACCTCAGGCGGAGTTGTTAAGAGTCAGAAGGCTAATAAAATGAATGAGGTCAAGCCTCATACAAGCTGGGCAAAGAAAATCTATGCAAGAGCTCAGGCTTATGGTGTAATTGAAAATGAAAACCAGTACCTTCAGCTTTTCTCGGATTCATCTAAGTAATCCGGCAGACTGCAAAGGTTTATACAGTATTTCGGAAGGATAATAAAATGTTGACCAGGATCAGAAACAGTAATACTTTATCAAGGCTGCTCATAGCTCTTGGAATAAATATGGGGGTTCTTTTCATGTTTTATCTGATGTTCCATGCATCGGAGAAAACAGATGACCTTATCATGAAGTTTATTCTGAGCGGAAGTATGTCCGGAAAAGTAGATGAGCATATTTTATATTCAAATTATGCCCTTGGACTTGTACTTTCTGTATTCCAGAAGCTTATTCCATGGATCCCATGGTATGAGGTTTTTCAGTATTTTGTTATCTTTCTGTCTCTTACAGCATTTACATATCTTATGTTTAAACCGAAGAAGGCTTTGTTCAATAACCTTATAGTTATTGCCGTTATCCTTTTCTTTGGATATGAATGCTATGTAAAGCTTACCTTTACCAAGAGTGCAGGACTTGCTATGGGAGTCGGACTTCTTATCCTTCTGCATGGTTTTAGAAACAGGAAGCTGAATCTCCGTGCGATAATACTCGGTTCTGTGATAATGCTTTTCGGCGTTCTCTTAAGAGGTAAGATGTTCAATGCGATATTCCCGCTTTTCTTCGGCATACCGCTTATCGAGCTTTTCTACAGATGGAAGAATAAAACCGTCAGAAAGAAAAAGCTTATACAGCTCGGTATAATGGCCGGAGTGTTCATCGTCATATTCATCATCAAGCTTGGCAGCAATGTGCTTTTCTCTATGGATGATGAGTGGGCACATTACAGAAAATATAATAATGCAAAGGTTGAGCTGCAGGATTACGGCTGGCCGGATTATTATGAACATGAAAGCGAGTTTACTGCTCTCGGAATATCGAGAAATGATTATAAAATGTGGACCAACAGAGATTACGGTGATCCTGACAGACTTACCATCGAGGTATGGGAAAATGTCGCAAAGCTGAAGGAGCCGGTAACTCTCGGAACATATATTCACGGTATCAGACGTTTCTTCCAGTATTATCCGCTTGGATTTATGGATATCAAGGTAATGCCTTTGGTTCTGGTACTCATTTTCCTTCTTCTCATTTCGGATGAGAAGACGATCAAAAAGGTAGTACCTCTTGCCTATATGACATGTATGGTCATGGGAGAGTATTTCTATCTTTTCATCAACGGAAGATACAACAGCCATCATGTTGATACGGCTATATTTGCCTGCGTCGTGATGTATCTATGCTATTTCCTGTATGATATCAGAGTGAAGAGATATCAGTTAATGATATGCAATGCTGTAATACTTGTACTGCTCTTTAATATCATTAAAACTGATAAGGTATATCTTACAAGTGAAACATACACGGGAAAAGATTATCTGATAACCGAGGATGAGGCAAACGCGGTTGTTAAAGAGCTTGAAAATGATAAAGATTCCCTGTATATCATGTGCAATGATGAGTATTACGGATTATACAGAGCCTTCGGTGTATTTGAAGTACCGAAGAAGGGAACCCTGGACAATATCTTCTGCCTTTCTGCGTACATGTATCCGTACAGTACTGCAGCACTAGAGAAGAGAGGCATAAGCAATATCTTTAATAATATCTGCGATGATAATGTATATTTTGTAACATCATCCGGTGACGGTAAGCTAAAAGTCATCACAAAGTATGTTCAGGAGCATTATTATCCTGGGGCCGATTATAAAGAGGTTAGAAAGCTTAACGGAGCAACTGTATATAAGATTTATAAGTAGTTAAGGAGGAGCACTTTGAAAGAGCTTATTTTTCCTGTAAATGAAGAAGATATAAAGGATCTGAAGGTTGGAGAGATGGTCCTTATCAGCGGACGCATCTTCTGCGGACGTGATGCGGTTCTCCCTCAGGTCATTCAGGCTATAAATGATGGAACACTTGAGGAGAAGGGTATAGAGCTTCAGGGAAGCCTTATATTCCACACAGCGGTAAGCGTTGCGGGCGTTGGACCTACATCAAGCAACAAGGCTGAGATCGAAGCTTCGATAAAGCCACTTTCCGAGGCAGGAGTTAAGATGCATCTCGGTAAGGGACAGCTTAAGCCTGAAACCATCAAGGCACTTGACGAAAATAATTCGGTTTATGCAGTAATCCCTCCGGTAACAGCGCTTCTTGGCAACAGAACGCTTTCAAGCAGGGTGGTTGCATTTGAAAATGAAGGCATGGAGGCTCTCCATGAGCTTACAGTTGATAAATATCCTGCAGTTATAGCAGCTGCACACGGAAAGTCAATATATGATAAAGAGGTGTAAAGGTGAAGAGAGAAGAGATTATTGAAAAGGTTAGGGATACTCTTGTAAGGGCCGGATCAACCTTTACGCCTGATAAGAAGGAATCCTACAAGAATAAGATAGAGAACGAAGAAAACGAACTGTCACGCTGGTGCATGTCAAACATCCTGGAAAATGCAGAGGTTGCAGAGGAGAGAAAGTCACCTCTCTGCGATGACTCAGGCATTCCTCATATCATACTTGAGGTAGGTAAGGAGAGAAGCATATCAGGAGAATTTATGGATGCTCTCTACGCAGGCGTTATCGAAGGCCTTAAAAGCCTTCCGGGAAGACCAATGGCTATACTTGGCGAGGACATCGAGAGGATAGAGCAGAAAAACGGTCTTTCACCATTATCTGAGAGCGTTCTTCCTGCACCTGTAATGTTAAAGTACTCAGATGATCCGCAGAGACTTCGCCTTACGATAATGATGCAGGGCGGCGGACCTGAGATCAGATCAAAGACATACAGAGTATTCCATAAGCACAGCAGGGATGTTGTGATCGATGAGATAGTTTCCTGGGCTAAGGAGGTTGTCGGACAGCTTGGCTGTACGCCATGTACCCTTGCCGTAGGTATCGGAAGATCTCATTTTGAAGCTTCTTCTATGATGCTTCAGGCTATGGCTGAAGGTAATCATAATGTTCAAAATGAATATGAGAAGGAGATCACACGCCGCGTTAATGAAACGAATGTGGGACCGCTTGGACTCGGCGGAAAGGTCACAGTGCTTGAAACCTTCATGAAGATAGGACCACAGAGAGCGAGCGGTGTTCGTATAGTATGTCTTAGACCATGCTGCTGTTTTGAACCAAGAAAGGCTTTTACCGACTTTTAATATTCTTACAGGAGTTTTGCCATGAGCATTATAGCAAAGTGTGAAAAATACATAAACAGAAGTATATTGCGGCACCCTTTGCTGGTCTCATTATTAATTAATATACTGTTTCTGCTTCTTATACTTTTGTTCTGCGATATAAAGTATGAGGTGTCAGATGATTTTATAGTGGAATCGGTTCTGTCAAGCTCCTTCGGAAATGAATCAGCAAACTACGATACCCACCTGCTCTTCTCAAATATGCTGCTCGGTTATCCGCTTAAGGCTTTGTACCTTTTGATACCGGATGTCAGCTGGTATTTTCTTTTCATAATACTTCTTTCCTTCGTATCGCTCACAACGGTTACTTACCTTGTGTTAAAGCTCGTAAGAGACTACGATACCGGAAGAAGGACGTTTGGAGAGGTAAATGAAGGAGAAGAGGGTGAGGACGACAGCGTTGCATATTCATCGAAGAGCTTTGTCATAAGCGGCGCACTTCTCTGCGTCATTTTTCTGATATTTTTCTCAGATGATCTGTATATAACGCCACAGTTTACCAAGACGGCTACCCTTACCGCAACGGCCGGGGGAAGCCTCTTCCTGTATGGCATCTTCAATAATATAACCAAAAGAAATGTTATAAATATCATTTTCGCAGGTATACTTACTCTTATCGGTACTATGCTCAGACCGAATGTAATGTATATAGCGATATATGTGCTTATAATGCAGTTTGTATTCTATTCGGTCAAGCTGCTTCGTCGTAACCGCAAGGATAAGGTTCATTTTAAAGGACGTCTCGTCAAGATCTTCGTGAACTTTGCTTTCTGCATGATACTTGTGGTGCTGGCTTTTACACTGAATTATATCAATAAAGCCCTCTGGAACAGGCTTCCGGAGTATCAGGACTATAAGGAATACGCAGGGCTTCGTTCAAGCGTGACCGATATTGCAGCCTACGGCTATGATACGGTAAGACTTGAGTTTGAAGAGGCCGGAATGGACAGTACTGATTATTATATGATCAGAAGCTGGAATTTCAACGACAGAAATATTTATACAAATGAGAAGCTGGAGACGGCCAGGCAGATATTTGAGGACTACAGCAACAATCTGACGAATTCATTTCAATATGTCCTAAGCTCGCTGATCACAAGGAATTACATGGGCTACAGAGCATTTATCGGTATGCTCATAATAATAATCTGCCTGCTGTTCCTGAATCCGAAGAGATTCCTCTGGTACCTGCTTACGGTGCTGGAAATGTTCGTCCTTCTGGGATATTTCTTCTGGCGCGGACGAGTGGTCTACAGAGTAGAGTACAGCATCATGATATCCAGCGCGATAACGATACTTGTCCTCGGCATGAATGTCAGCGGAAGAAATATTGTTGACGGTGATAAATACGGTTTCGTCAGAAAGGCATTTCTCTATGTTACGATACTGTGCCTGATCTGGCATACGCCGACATATATTCCGGACAATAACTGGAAGGAACTGACAGATAAGGAATACAGAAACTATGTTTCAACCATCCTCCGTTCTTCAGGAAACTATGTGCCTGAACGCTACAGGATAAATATCAGCCGCAGAAAGCCTTACGGAATACTGATCAATTATATGGAGAACAGTGATAAGTATTTCCTGGTTGATTTTAATTCGGCGATACAGCTGCTTTACTTTGATTACAGTCCGTGGATAAGGCTCGGTAAGGGATATTATAATGATAATTACACCTTCCTCGGCGGTGTAACGATGCAGTATCCGGCAGAGAGGAATATGCTCCTCGAGAAGGGTATTGACCCGGATTGTCCTTTCAAATATCTTGTAAATGACGATATATACGTGGTAGATAATGTAAATGCAGATCTTAAGCTTAAGTATCTCAGAAAGTATTATTATCCGAATGCACGTAAGGAGCTTGTTGATACGATCGACGGCTTCCAGATATGGAAGTTTTATAAAGAATAAAACCGGCCTCCGGACAGGCGTTAAGATGCGCGGTCCGGAGGCGGAGATTATAGCAAATAAGTGTAATATACGTATATTTCATACGCTGCAGTGCCGCTTTTATGCGGCATTTTTTTATGGAATAAAAAGACGCTTTATGATAATATGATAATGAGAATTTGTATTTTATTCAGGGGATTACGTGGGAGGTTAAAGTAAGAAAATGGATAAAAGGGAGAGCAATATTTTAAAAGGCACAGCTATCATATTTATGCTGATCCATCATCTTTTCAATGATAAGAAGCTTATAAAGCTGGCCGAGTTCGGGAGCAGTTCGGAGAAGACAGCGGTCTATCATATGGCGATCTTTTTCAAGATATGTGTACCGATATTTGTTTTTATCAGTGCTTACGGACTTTCGAAGCAGTATATGAAGAAGGGTATACTTAAGGATAGCAGGACGATTGCAAAGGATGCCTTCAGAAGATACAGAAAGCTTCTCTACGGACTCTGGACCATTATGGCTGTTGCGGTAGTGGTTGCACATATTGTTAACAGATATCTGCCGGAAGAGGTATATGCCAGAAATGACGCAAATGCTATAAAGAATTTTGTTTTTGATATGCTGGGACTTTCCGAATTCTTTGGAACGGCACATTACAACAATACCTGGTGGTATATAAGCTTTGCGGTACTGCTTTTTATGATCCTTCCGCTTATAAATATGCTTCATGAGAAGGTCGGAAGCCTGATAATACCGCTTTCACTTTTTGCAGCGGTACTTCTTCAGGAGTTTCAGGGTACTCTGGTAAACTATCTGGAGAGATATATTATCGGCGTAGCTGCTGCGGTTACCTTTGCCAGAGAGGATACTATAGAGCGTTACAAGAAGATCATCAGCCCATGGTATCTGAGGCTTACGGCATTTATCTTCTTTGGCGCTGCGTTTGCCTTTTGCTACTATCTGAGAAGCAAGCTGATACTGGATTATTATGTGATCGATAATCTTACGGCAATAGTACTGATCATGCTGGTATGCACAATTTCGGGCATAAAGGTACTCAGTCCGCTCTATGCGGTTTTATATGTTCTGGGACTTTATTCAATGAACATGTTCCTCGGACACACCTTTATCAAGTCATATTTCTTCAAGGATTTTACATATTCCTTCAAAAAATGGTGGCTTATAGCATTGATCCTTATCCTGATATCCTTTGCGGTATCATTTGCTGTGGAGATGCTTAAAAAGGGAATACAGATAATCATAAATAAGATAAAGAAAAGTATTAAGGAAAAGGGCGGCTCCGACGGAGATGATATGTCAGAGCAGGAAATGGCGTAAAGTCTGGAAAAGAACCTGGTTACAGAGAGGAGGCTTTTCATGAATACTGGAATTAGAATAGGACTGATAGGAGGAATACTTGCAGTCAGTCTTTCGGGAGCGGGAGCTTTTAAGGAGAATATAAAGGAGCCGGGCAATGCTTTTGCCGGGGCTTATGCAGAAGAGGCGGAGAGCGATTTCTTCGTGCGGAAAATAGAGGACAGCAGCTTTAATGTACAGGGCACTGCAGACAGTGATATTTCCGGCAGGGAGACAGCAAATGCTGCAGCTGTCGTTAAAAAGATCGATGGCAAATGGTATTACCTGCTTGACGGAAAGATTCAGAAATGCGGCTGGGCAACGGTCGGAGGCAAGAAGTATTATTTTAACAAGACCACAGGCGCGGCACTTACCGGAGTACGTACGATCAGCGGATATACTTATGTTTTCGGAGCAAGCGACGCTGTCATGAAGAAGAGCTGCTACTATAAAAACGCAGCCGGACTAAGATTCTACCTTCTCTCAAACGGACGTGCTGCCAAAGGTTTATATACTTATACCACGGGCGGAGCAGAGTACATTTCATATTTTAACGGAGACGGAACGGTTAAGGTTTCTGAGCTCTGGAAGATGGATGATGAAAAATGGTACTATTTTAAGTCAAATGGAAATGCGGCTGTCGGCGGAAGATTTAAGACTGCTGATGGTAAGGTCTTATATGCAAACGCTGACGGAACCTTGATCCACAAGGGCTGGACCACTATAGGCGGCAAGAAATATTATTTCAGCAAGAACAATTCTTCAGCGCTTTTAGGTATCAAAACAATTAGCGGTTATACATACTACTTTGATAAGAACGGCGTACTTCAGACAGACCTTTATTATCAGACGGATGACGGACTGCAGTATTATTTTAAGTCAAACGGTCGAGCTGCTGTAGGCGCGGCAACATACAAGAATAAAGCCGGAACAACGGTAATCTCATTCTTCAACGGAGACGGAACGATAATCAAGGAAGGCTTTGGAGAGTCGGACGGAAAGCTATATTATCTCAAGGCTTCGGGCTATGCTGCAACAGACAGTCTCTTTAAGCTTCCTGCCGATGGAAAATACTATCTTGCGGGTAAGGACGGCGTCATTAGTAGAGACGGACTTAAATGGTATAATAGTGAGCTGTACTATTTTGATACAGTAACAGGAGCGGCCAGTGTAGGTATAAAATCCGTAAATGGTGATTATTATGTTTTTGGTAAGGATGGTAAGGCCTACAGAAATCAGGTAAGACACGAAGGAGAAAAGTATTTCAAGCTTGATGAAAACGGTGTTGCGCAGGCAGGCTTTATCGAGAGCGGAGACTATCTGATATTCTGCAACAAGAACGGTACTATCAAGAAGGACTGCATTTTCACCTATCAGGGAAAGACATACTGTGCTTCTGCTTCCGGTATTATACGAAGAACAGGATATTTCAAATATAATATCAGTGATACCGAATATAAGCTTTTCTACTTCGATGAAACTACAGGAGCGGCTATAACCGGTTTTAAGATCGGTACATTTCTTGGAGTTAAGGGAAGAGGAATGTTCTTCGACCCTAAGGAGGCGACCGGCTACAGGACAGGCTTCCAGAATTATAACGGTGCGACCTATATCTTAGATAAGCGCGGCGTTGCACAGGCAGGATTCTATAGCGATGATGAGAATAAGAAGCTTTATTACTGCAATGAACAGAACTATAAGCTGGTTAAGGGGCAGACGAAATTTACATTTGCAAATGTTGAATTCCCTATGAATACCGATGGATCGCTGGAGTACTTACAGGCTAAGGCACTCAGCACAGATAAGAATTCTGTCGTTCTTGCTATCGGATTTACACAGATGTATAAACCGGTCATCAAGAATGCGGCACCTCTCGGAACAGATCTTTCGGAGGTTAACGGCTATACCTGTACAGCATTTATCGGACATGTATATTATAATGCCGGAATTAATATCGGATTGCAGGATATTGTTCCTACATGTATTAAAAAGGGCTTTGCTATGAATGACAGCTGCACTGCGGCAGGCGACATAGTGTTCTGGAACCTTACAAACTGTGACAGTAAGACAGATGAAGCAGGTGATCCGTGGCTGATCGATCTTGATAATGACGGAAAATGTGACAGGATCCATAAGCCAAACGAATTCGGAGACGGAAGAACCTATCATGTTCACCATGTAGC
>ONVE01000157.1 GCA_900321215.1 uncultured Eubacterium sp.
AAATGAATGATCATTTGAGTGATTGGTTATCATTTTCTGTTGTTTGAGTGAATACTAGTCCCTGTAGCTTAAAGTAAGCTTAAAGGATCATAATTTTTTTATTGACATGATGTATTATATGTTGTAAATTTGTTACATCAAAAAAATAGTACTCTTATTCAGAGTGGTGGAGTTACAGGGAACGTTGAAGCCACGGCAACCCAATCTGCGGGACGGTAATACCCGGTTAACAGATGAAGGTGCCAGCCTGAGCACATGTGTTTGTGAGCAATAAGAGGGTTTGTTATATGAATGTACCAAATCCGGCTGTGCTCACGCCGGATTTTTTTTGCGCACTGAGCGAGTTATGCACATGTATATGACGAGCGTGCGACATCGCGCTGGACTGAAAGGAAAGCGCGATGAGACAGAAGTACACTACAACAGAAGCACACTGCGACAGAAGCGGCGAGAGCACAATGTGAGAATAAAAAGTGCTTGAGTTATCATTTATATAAGGAGACGGAAAGAAATGGAGAGAAGACTTTTTACATCCGAGTCCGTAACAGAAGGACATCCGGATAAGATCTGTGATCAGATTTCAGACGCGATTCTTGATGAAATGATTCGTCAGGATCCAAACAGCCGAGTTGCCTGCGAAACAGCAGTTACAACAGGTCTTGTGCTTGTAATGGGCGAGATTACCACAAATGCATATGTTGATATCCAGAAGACTATCCGCGATACTATTCGTGAGATTGGATATGACAGAGCAAAATACGGCTTTGACTGTGATACATGCGGTGTTATCGTTTCAATCGATGAGCAGTCGGCAGATATTGCTATGGGAGTTGACAAGGCTCTTGAGGCAAAGGAAAACCAGATGACAGATGAGCAGATAGAGGCTATCGGAGCAGGAGATCAGGGTATGATGTTCGGTTATGCCGTAAATGAAACACCTGAGCTTATGCCTTATCCTATCTCTCTTGCACATAAGCTTTCAAGAAAGCTTACAGAGGTTAGAAAGAACGGAACTCTTCCATACCTCAGACCTGATGGAAAAACACAGGTTACTGTTGAGTATGATGAGAACGGAAAGCCTGCAAGACTTGATGCAGTAGTTCTGTCTACACAGCACAGTGAAGAGGTTACACAGGAGCAGATTCATGAGGATATAAAGAAATATGTATTCGACGTTGTTCTTCCACAGGAAATGATCGATGAGAATACAAAGTTCTTCATTAATCCTACAGGAAGATTTGTTATCGGTGGTCCTCACGGCGATTCAGGTCTTACAGGACGTAAGATCATTGTTGATACCTACGGCGGATATGCACGTCACGGCGGCGGAGCATTCTCAGGAAAGGATCCAACAAAGGTTGACCGTTCAGCAGCTTATGCAGCTCGCTATGTTGCAAAGAACATCGTTGCAGCAGGACTCGCAGATAAATGTGAGGTACAGCTTTCATATGCTATCGGCGTTGCAAGACCTACATCTATATTTGTTGATACTTTTGGAACAGGCAAGCTTTCTGACAACAGAATAGTTGAGATCATCAGAGAGAACTTTGACTTAAGACCTGCAGGTATCATCAAGATGCTTGACTTAAGACGCCCTATCTACAAGCAGACAGCAGCTTATGGACATTTCGGAAGAACCGATATCGATGTTCCATGGGAGAAAACAGATATGGCTGAGAAGCTTGCAGGATATCTTGCATAATGATCATTTAGTTCTTACTCCCCACACCGGATGGTGTGGGGAGTATTTTGATAAAGGAACCAGAAATCCAAGTGTTGCATTACTAAAAAGACTTGCGGAAGCAATGGACAGTACACTGAGAATAGAATTTGTTCCAAAGAAGATCTGATAATGCGTCCGCCATCCATACATCCATACGTTATATGTATAAAACGTGCATAAAATTATGCATATATGAATATTATTCATAAAAATATAAATTTTTCACGAAAAAACGTAAAAAAAGCTTGCATATTTTTTCGGAAAGTGAGATAGTAAAGCAAATACCAGTGAATAAGATTTGGTTCATTGGTATTTGTTTTATTTTATGTATGAAGTTAATTGATCGTAAATATATATGAGAGGTACTGATGATATGAAGAATATGCTGAATTTCAAAAATTTCACCCCAGATGAGCTGCAGGATATACTTGATCTTGCACTGGATATGAAGAGGGATCCTGCGAAATACGCACATGCGCTTGAAGGAAAAAAGCTTTATACACTTTTTGAGAAGACATCAACAAGAACATTTTTATCATTTACAACAGGTATCACAGAGCTTGGAGGACACTATTTCAACCAGCTCTGGGAGGATTCAAACTTTGTTCTCGGCGAGCCGATCTCTGAGATAAAGTATGTATGCAGAAATGTTGATATCATCATGGCGCGTCTCATTAAGAATGAAACTGTTGAAATGTTTGGCAAGAATGTTACTGTTCCTTTCATCAACGGATGTGACAATTCATACCATCCATGTCAGATACTGGCAGATATGCTTACTGTTATCGAGAAGTTCGGCACACTTAACATCAAGCTTATGTATATAGGAGCCAAGAATAACGTATTTAACTCACTTGTTGAGTTCTTCGCAAAGATGAAGCAGGGAACTATCTACGGACTTACACCGCTTGTAAATGATACTGCCTGCGGCGATGATTTCTATGAGGAAGCAAAGAAGAGCGGACACTATGTTGAACTTGATCCGACCATGAGCATGGAAGAGGCTAAGAAGTATGCAGATATCATGGATGTGCTTTATACTGATACATGGGTAGACATGGAGTTCTTCAATAATCCTGCATACAAGGAGAAGAAGGAAGAAACTCTGGCAAAGATGATGCCTTATCAGATAAATGATGAGTTCATGAAGGACAGCAAGGCCATCGTTCTTCACGACATGCCTATGCATGTAGGATATGAGATATCTGAAAGCGTTGAAATGAAGAATCTTGATCATATCCTTGATCAGGCAGAGAACCGTCGTCATGCTGAGAAGGCTGTTATGTATACACTGATCAATTCGTAAAAAATTATATAAAAAATGTAAGCGGTGAAGGATGAAAATAACACTTATTTTATGACTATACAAAATATTTGTTTTGTATGAACTTTCGTGAAAAATGCTTTTAGGGTTGTTTTTTATCACCGCAGATAGTATATTGGTTAAAGGTATAGCCTGCATAGTATATGATATTATGCAGGCTTTTTTCATAACTGTTTTTACTGCATGGGGAAGGATTTGCCGAACCTGTGCAAGCTTAAAAAATATATAATTCGGGAGAAAAGTATGGAAAAACGTAACAAGTTTTCAGGATCATTCGGTTTTGTCCTTGCGGCAGCGGGAAGTGCCGTAGGACTTGGCAACATCTGGCGCTTTCCGGCGCTTGCAGCAAAAAATGGCGGAGGCTTCTTTCTTCTTGTTTATCTGATACTGGCAGTGACATTTGGCTTTACGCTTCTCATCACTGAGGTTTCTATAGGCAGAAAGACCAATCAGAGCTCGCTCACCGCATATGGAAAGCTGAACAAAAAATTCAGCTGGCTCGGCGTGGTCTCTTCTGTAGTGCCGTTTCTTATCCTTCCATATTACTGCATAGTAGGCGGATGGGTACTTAAGTATGCGGTAGTATTTATTTCCGGACACGGAAAGGATGCTGCTGGCAGTAAGTTCTTTGTTAATTTCATCAGCGATCCTATGTGGACCATCATTTTTGATCTCATCTTCCTCTTTGCTACATGCTTTGTAGTCTATAGAGGCGTAAATAAAGGTATTGAGTCACTTTCAAAGATACTTATGCCTATACTTCTTATCCTTGTTGTCGGAATAGCAATATTCTCACTCACTATCAAGAACAAGGATACAGGCGTTACAGGTCTTGAAGGCTTTAAGTATTATGTCGTTCCAAATGTTGACGGCTTTACCTTCGGAGATTATTTCAGAGTTATCATGGATGCGATGACGCAGCTGTTCTACAGTATAAGCGTTGCAATGGGTATCATGGTAACCTACGGTTCATATTATAAGAAGGATGACAATCTGGTTAAGTCAGTTAACCAGATCGAGATCTTTGATACTCTTGTTGCATTCCTTGCCGGAGTAATGATCATTCCTGCTGTATATGTATTTATGGGCAAGGAAGGAATGACCGGCGGTGCAGGACTTGTATTCATGGTAATCCCTAAGGTCTTCGAATCAATGGGTGCTATCGGACAGGTCATCGGTACGCTTTTCTTCTTAATGGTGCTTTTCGCAGCACTTACAAGTTCGGTTTCAGTGCTTGAGGCGGTTGTTTCAGGTATGATCGATAAGTTTGGCATGGAGAGAAAGAAGGCAGTTATCTCTGAGGGACTTATAGCTCTTGTTATCGGTGTTATTATCTGCCTTGGATATTACAGCAAGTCTATCTTCTACATGGAGGTGGATCTTCCAAATGGTGCAAAGGGTCAGCAGCTTCTTGATGTAGTTGACTATCTTGCAAACAACATTTTCATGCCGATAGTTGCTATCGGTACGTGCGTTCTCATTGGCTGGGTGGTTAAGCCTAAGACAGTCATTGATGAAGCTACCATAAATGGAGAGAAGTTCGGAAGAAAGGGACTTTATAAGGTAATGATCACAGCCATCGCCCCGGTACTCCTTGTACTTATACTTCTCGTTTCACTTGGCGTTATAAAGCTGAAAGGTTAATAAATGATAAATAACGCTCGTATATATTTGATTTGACATAGCTGCGTGGTAAATTTATAATAATAAGCTGGAAGGAAATGCAGTCGGGCTTCGTCCGGCTGCTTAGCTGCATACAATGGAGGAATTTATGAGACACTTAATAGATCCTATGGATATATCGGTTAAGGAGCTTGACAAGCTTTTGAATCTCGCGCTTGATATCATAGCTCGCAAGGATAAATACAGTGAACGCTGTAAGGGAAAGAAGATAGCAACTCTGTTTTATGAGCCAAGTACAAGAACAAGACTCAGTTTTGAAGCTGCAATGCTTGAACTGGGTGGTTCGGTGCTTGGTTTTTCTTCGGCTTCTTCTTCGTCTGTTATGAAGGGTGAGAGCATCGAGGATACTGTAAGAGTTGTCGGATGCTTTGCAGATGTTATCGCTATGAGACATCCAAATGAAGGCGCTCCGATGCTTGCTTCAATGTATTCACCGGTTCCTGTCATAAATGCAGGAGACGGAGGACATAATCATCCTACACAGACACTTACGGATCTTCTTACCATTTTAAGAGAAAAAGGAAGACTCGAGGATCTTACGATCGGTCTCTGCGGCGACCTTAAATTCGGAAGAACAGTGCATTCACTTGTAAAGGCAATGTCAAGATATGCCGGCATCAAGTTCGTATTTATCTCTCCAAAGGAACTGAAGATTCCTGAATATATTCTGAGCGAGGTTGTTGAACCTGCAGGAATCCCTTATGAAGAGGTTACATCTCTTGAGGAGAATATCAGCAAGCTGGACGTGCTCTATATGACAAGAGTGCAGAAGGAACGTTTCTTCAACGAGGCTGATTATGTACGTCTCAAGGATACATATATTCTTGATAAGGCAAAGCTTTCGGATGCAAAGGATGACATGATAATCTTACATCCGCTTCCAAGAGTAAATGAGATCGCTTCCGAGGTTGACTCAGATCCGAGAGCAGCATATTTCAGACAGGTTATGAACGGAAAATATGTCAGAATGGCACTCATCCTTACGCTGCTGAATCTGGCGTATTAGTATGGCTGTACTAAATCGTAGACTGGTTAGTTGTTAGATAATAGGAAGATTTACAGGAGATAAAAATGAAGATAGACAGCATTCAAAATGGTATAGTTCTCGATCATATCAAAGCCGGAAAGGCAATGAGGATATATTATGATCTTGGCCTGGACAAGCTTTCGTGCAGCGTTGCACTTATTCAGAATGTAAAGAGTAAGAAAATGGGCAAGAAGGACATTATTAAGATCGACCAGACCATGGACATCGATCTTGACGTCATCGGATATATCGATCCTGAGGTTACAGTGAGCATCATCAGAGACGGCGAGACCATCGAGAAGAAAAATGTTGCACTCCCTAAGAAGCTTGTGAACATCAAGAAATGCAGCAATCCGAGATGTATTACTGCGGTTGAGACCGGAATACCTCATATTTTCAATCTTACAGACGAGAAAAACCGCGTTTACAGATGTATTTACTGTGAGGCAGATAAATAAATATTTGAAAAACCTGCTGAAAAAACCGCGGAAATACGGCAAAAAAGCTGCCGAAGAAACTGCGGATAAAAAATTTAGTTTTACAAATATGAAGAATGTGATATAATCATTTGGTTAATGGACTTTTTTAGTCTAAACTTTTAGAAAGTGGGAGCTATATTGTTATGGAACAGTACGCTATCAAAGGTGGTAAAGCATTAGAGGGAGAGGTTACCATCGCAGGAGCGAAAAATGCAGCGCTGGGTATACTTGCGGCAGCCATAATGACAGATGAGAAGGTTGTCATTGAGAACGTGCCGGATGTCAGCGACACCAGAACGCTTCTGGCGGCTATCCAGGATATAGGTGCTACAGTTGAACATCTTGACGAACATACAGTATCTATATGCGGGAAGGGTATTATCGGAGATGATACTCTTTGTGTAGACGGTAAGAATATAAGAAAGATAAGGGCTTCATATTATCTGATAGGAGCTCTCCTTGGAAAATATAATTATGCAAACGTAGCGCTTCCGGGCGGCTGCGATATCGGAACAAGACCTATCGATCTTCATATCAAGGGCTTTGAGACTCTTGGCGCAGATGTGAATATCGTTCAGGGCGGCAAGATAGTTGCGAGAGCTGAGAAGCTTGTCGGCAAGCATATCTATCTTGATACGGTTTCGGTTGGTGCGACTATCAACATCATGCTTGCAGCATCTCTTGCAGAAGGCAAGACAACCATTGAAAATGCTGCGAAGGAGCCGCACATAGTTGACGTTGCGAACTTCCTTAATACCATGGGAGCCAACATCAAGGGTGCCGGTACAGATGTCATAAGAGTAAGAGGCGTATCAAAGCTTCACGGCGCAGAGTATTCTATAATACCTGACCAGATCGAGGCCGGTACATTTATGACCATGGCGGTCGCAACAAGAGGAAATGTACTTATAAGAAATGTCATCCCTAAGCATTTGGAAGCTATCTCATCAAAGCTTATTGAAATGGGTGCGACGGTTATCGAGTATGATGATTCGGTAAGAGTCATGGCAGACGGTGATCTTAAGCCTACCCAGATAAAGACGCTTCCTTATCCGGGATTCCCTACAGACATGCAGGCACAGATGGCAGCAACACTTGCTCTGTCAAGCGGAACAAGTATTGTTACAGAGAGCATTTTTGAGAATCGTTTCAGATATGTTCAGGAGCTCTGCAAAATGGGTGCAGATATACGCGTTGAAGGAAATACAGCCATCATTCATGGAATCAAAAAATATCTTGGTGCAAATCTTGTTGCATCGGATCTTCGTGCAGGAGCGGCACTTGTTATAGCAGCACTTGCGGCTGAAGGCTTCAGCATCATTGATGACATCAAATTCATACAGCGTGGATATGAGAAATTCGACGAGAAGATAAGAGGACTCGGTGGTGATATCGAGATCGTCGATTCTGACAGAGACATTCAGAAATACAAATTAAAAATAGGATAGTCTGAACGCCATCGCCTGAGGGCGGTGGCGTTTTGGATATACAGTCATTTAAAGTCATTTCATTAGTGACAGAAAGGTGGAAAAAAATGGCAAAGAAAACTTATTACATCACAACAGCGATTGCGTATGCATCAGGAAAGCCTCATATTGGCAATACATATGAGATCGTTCTTGCAGACAGCATAGCAAGATATAAGAGATTTACAGGTTATGACGTCAGATTCCAGACAGGTACTGATGAGCATGGTCAGAAGATCGAGACCAAGGCTTTTGAGAACTTCTCAACACCAAAGGAATTTGTTGACGAGCAGGCCGGAGAGATAAAGAGAATCTGGGATATCATGAATACTTCATATGATAAGTTCATCAGAACAACTGATGAGTATCATGAGGTTCAGGTTCAGAAGATATTCAAGAAAATGTACGACAAGGGAGATATCTACAAGGGAGAGTACGAAGGACTTTACTGTACACCTTGTGAATCCTTCTGGACAGAGAGCCAGCTTGTTGACGGATGCTGCCCTGACTGCGGCAGACCTGTTAAGCCGGCAAAGGAAGAGGCATATTTCTTCAGAATGAGTAAGTATGCTGACAGACTTATCAAGTACATCGAGGATCATCCTGACTTTATACAGCCGGAAGCACGTAAGAATGAGATGGTAAATACCTTCCTCAAGCCGGGCCTTCAGGACCTCTGTGTATCACGTACTTCATTTAAATGGGGTATCCCGGTTGATTTTGATACAAAGCATATCGTTTATGTATGGATAGATGCTCTTTCAAACTACATCACCGGTCTCGGTTATGATGTTGACGGAGCAAACGGAGAGCTTTTCGACAAGTACTGGCCGGCTGACCTGCACCTTATCGGTAAGGACATACTTAGATTCCATACCATTTACTGGCCGATCATGCTGATGTCTCTGGATCTTCCGCTTCCAAAGCAGGTATTCGGACATCCTTGGCTCAATATGAGCGACGGCAAGATGAGCAAGTCTAAGGGAAATGTTCTCTATGCAGATGATATGGTTGATCTCTTCGGTGTAGATGCAGTCAGATATTTCGTGCTTCATGAGACACCATTTGATAATGATGGTATTATCTCATGGGAGCTCCTTATGGAGAGAATTAATTCTGATCTTGCAAATACTCTCGGAAACCTTGTTCACAGAACAGTTTCAATGGTAAATAAATATTTCGGCGGCGTTGTATCCGATGGCGGAATCAGCATCGAGCCGGATGATGAATATAAGAATTACATCCTTGGCACAAGGCTCAGAGTAAATGATGCTATGGACAAGCTTCGTGTAGCAGATGCCATAACAGAGATCTGGAACCTTTTCAAGAGATGCAACAAGTATATAGATGAGACAATGCCATGGGCTCTTGCTAAGGAAGGTGACATGGAGGACAGACTTAAGACTGTTCTTTACAACCTTGTAGAAGGCATCACTATCGGTGCATCACTTCTGTCATCATTCCTTCCTGAGACAGCTGAGAAGATATTTGCACAGCTGAATACACAGCCACGTAAGGTTACAGAGCTCGGAAGCTTCGGACTTTATCCTCAGAACAACAAGGTTGTTGAGAAGCCTGAGATGCTTTTCGCAAGACTTGATATAGAGGAGAAGCTTAAGGAGATCGAGGCAAAGTTCCCTGCAAAGCAGCCTGAGCCTGTTAAGAAGACAAAGACTGTACAGGAGCCGGAAAACAATGAGATCCCTTCTGTTGAAGCAGCGGTTAAGGAAATGATAACCATTGAGGAGTTTGACAAAATGCAGCTCCAGATGGGTGAAGTTATTAAATGTGAGGATGTTCCGGGATCAAAGAAGCTTATCTGCTCTCAGGTTAAGATAGCAGGAAGAACACTTCAGATCGTTTCCGGCATCAAGAAATATTACAAGCCGGAAGACATGGTAGGACGTAAGGTTGTTGTTATAACAAATCTTAAGCCGACAAAGCTTGCAGGAGTGCTTTCTGAAGGAATGCTCCTCTGCGCAGAGGATTTTGAAGGCAATCTGTCACTTCTTACAGCAGAGAAGGATATGCCGGCAGGTGCAATGATAAGTTAAGGTTTATAAACTATATGATAAAGGAGGGCAAAATGGGTATTGAAGGTAAAGATAAAGATGTTACTCTGGATATAGACGATGCCATTGATAACATTTTTACAGAGAAAAAACCGAAAAAAGAACAGATAACTGAGCTTTCCAGTCTGGTTGATCCTCTTGGAGAAGCAGGAACAACTGTGCTTACAGCTGAAATGCTTGATTTTGAAAATGATAAGCCTGAGACTCCGCAGGCGGCAAAGGATGGATTCGTGTCTGCTGATGCTCCTAAGAAGGAAGAAGCAAAGCCGGTACCACCGATGCCAAACGGAGCTAAACCAAATGGCCCTGTACCACCAATGCAGGGAGGCCCGAGACCAAACGGTCCAATGCCAAACGGTCCTGTACCACCAATGCCGAATGGGGTTAAGC
>ONVE01000027.1 GCA_900321215.1 uncultured Eubacterium sp.
ATAAAGAACTAACAATAGATTTATCAGGTAAAAACAAGAGGACAAAAAGATGTATAAAAAGCTAGCTAAACTTGTAATGTACAGAGATGAGAAGGGCGACAGCATACTGTCAGGCGTTTCACGTATTATTTATGAATATGACAACAAGGTGATAGACAGGGATACCGCGGTAAGCCGCATTTACGGAGAGATAAGAAAGCTGCTCGAGGTAGCCACAAGCTATGCCTTTGATAAAAACCTCTGGAGGGATTATATCGCATTTTATCTTATAATGAACGAGAATCCGTTCAGCCTTACCTGTGAGAGGGCGGGAGCAAGCGACGGAAGCGTTAACCGTTTTGCTCTTGGCGATATGAAGATATTCAAGGAGCTTGCAGAGTATGATTTCACTGAGCTTGAGAAGGAGCTTGGAATAGACTGCTTTTCTGTCATCACGAATTATACTTCGATTGAGAAGAGAGAACAGGTATTCAACAGAAATGTCAGCAAATATGTCAGACGTATCAGCGACGGTATAGCTGCTGCTAAGGATGAGAAAGAGATATTTGATCTTGTGACGGATTTTTATAAGAAGCATGGCGTTGGAGTGTTCGGACTTAACAAGGCCTTCAGAGTAAACAGAGGCGATGACGGAGCGCTTAATTTCAATGCTATCAAGAATTCCGAGGAGGCGTCTCTCGACAGGCTTATCGGATATGAGATCCAGAAGAAGAAGCTTAGAGACAATACCGAAGCCTTTGTTGAAGGAAGAAAGGCAAACAACTGTCTTCTCTATGGCGACAGAGGTACCGGAAAATCCACAAGCATCAAGGCTATTATAAATGAATACTATGACCGCGGACTCAGAATGATAGAGATATTCAAGGCACAGCTTTCAGATCTTGCGGCAGTTATCTCTGAGGTAAAGAACAGAAATTATCGTTTCATTATATATATGGATGATCTTTCATTTGAAGATTTTGAGACTGAATATAAGTATCTCAAGGCAGTCATCGAGGGTGGACTTGAGGAGAAGCCGGACAATGTGCTGATCTATGCAACATCAAACCGCCGTCATCTTATCAAAGAGACCTGGAATGACCAGAATGATTACGATATGGACAAGCATCATTCGGATACTATGCAGGAGAAACTTTCGCTGGTTGACCGTTTCGGTGTTACGATCAATTACGGAAAGCCTAACCAGAAGGAGTTCTTCGGTATAGTAAAGGGACTTGCAGCAGCGTGCCCTGAGCTTTCGATAGACGAGGAGAAGCTTACAGCAGAGGCAAACAAATGGGAAATGTCCCACGGCGGACTTTCAGGAAGAACTGCCCAGCAGTTCATTGATTATATGGTTGGAACGTATATACACGAAGAAAGGCAGCAGTAATGACGAAAAAGGAACGTGCGGTAAAGGTTACAGAGATCCTTAACAAAGAATACGGAACAAATCTGCATACATATCTTCATTATGAGGAGCCCTGGCAGCTGCTTTTTGCCACGATCCTTTCGGCTCAGTGTACTGATGACCGTGTAAATATGGTCACAAAGGAGCTCTTTAAGAAATATCCTGATGTGAAAAGCTTTGCTGATGCAGATCTTGATGAACTGATGAAGGATATCTTCTCCACGGGCTTTTACAGGAATAAAGCAACCAATATCATAGCCTGCGCGAAGATGCTTCTTGAAAAATATGACGGAGAGGTTCCTTCTGACATAGATCTTCTCACTGCACTTCCGGGGGTCGGAAGAAAGACAGCCAATGTGGTGAGGGGAAATGTATATAATGAGCCGAGTATAGTTGTGGATACTCATGTTAAGAGAGTTTCAAAGCTGCTCGGACTTACTGAAAATGATGATCCGGTCAAGGTTGAATTTGATCTGATGAAGGTCCTTCCGAAGGAGCAGTGGATACTCTTTAATATCCAGGCTATCGCACACGGCAGGAAGGTATGTATCGCGAGAAGACCGAAATGCGCTGAATGTGTGCTCCGCGAGGTATGTAAGTCGGCGGCTAAAGTGAAACAGTAGAATCAGTCTAAAAAACACTTTGGCAAGAACGGATTATTGGGCGATACACACAAAAATCACCAATTTTGCAAAAAATTAATTGTAAAATCCATTAACTAGTGATAGATTGTGTTATGAGACTGCATAGGAAAATGGTCATTTTATTTGGAAGGAGACTATCGATGGTAGATTTCAGTAAAAAAGGAAATAAAAAGAAAAGAATAGCAGCTATGGTTATCTGCGTACTTTTAGTTGCAGGAATGGTTGTAGGAATGCTGGTTGCAGCATTATAGAAGATGAAGAAAATGAAAAAGAGTAGTTTTTTTGCCGACAGAAGAATATTTGCAATATTTATGGTAATGGTATTTGCTGTTACCCTTTTTGTGGTTCCAGCTTCCGGAAAAAATACAGGCAAAGTTTATGCTGAAGGAGAGGCTGCGATAAGATCCGGCGTAAAGATTGACGGTATTGATGTGAGCGGTCTGTCAAAGGCTGATGCTCTGAAGCTTATGGATAAGAAGGAGACAGAGCTTGCCGCAAAGGAGATCGTCATCAAGGACGCAACCTACGGCGACGTAAATACAACTCTCGGAAGCATCGGATTTAAACTGGATTACGAGACCGCTGTTGAAAATGCAGTAAAGGTCGGCAATTCCGGAGATATCCTTAAGAGATATAAGGAGAATAAAGCTATCGAGTCGGGCAAGGGCGTTGATTACAGCACCACTGCCACTATCAATAAGGATAAGCTGTCTTCTATTATTAACAGTGAGATAGGCGCAAGGATAAATGAAGGCGTTGAGACCTCTCTGGTTAAAAAGGATGACGGAACGGTTTCGGTTGTTGCATCAGGTGCGCGCATGAACGTGGATCTTGAGGTAATGGTAAACGAGATCACAAAGCTTATAACAGAGCAGGATAATAAGAAATCATTTGAGACAAAGCTTGTTCTCAAGGAAACAGATAATGACAAGACAGATTCCCTGAAGGATATCACATCACTTCTCGGAAGCTATACTACAGATTATGACAGTGCCGCAGACAGAATGAAGAATGTCGAGAGAGCGGCCGAGCTTATCGACGGAAAGATCATGTATCCGGGCGACCAGTTTTCGGTTTATTACGGCATCAGCCCTATCACAGCTGAAAATGGATATTATAAGGCAACTGTATTCGTAGGAGACGGAACAGACGAGGATTACGGCGGCGGCGTATGTCAGGTTGCTACAACTCTTTATAACGCTGTACTTCGTGCAGAGCTCCAGATCGATCAGAGAGACTGCCACGGACAGCCTGTTCACTACGTTGATCTTTCATATGATGCGGCTATCGCAGGCGGATATCTTGATATGGTATTTACCAACAGCAATGATTCGCCTATTTATATCGAAGCTATCTGCAGCGGCGGATATATCACATTCAACATTTACGGCAAGGAGACAAGACCTTCCAACAGAACGATATCATTTGAGTCTTATGTTACTGATATCTATGAGCCGGGCGAAGACATCATCGAGAAGGATGAGAGTATTCCGATAGGCAAGGAAGAGGTTTCCATCGAGCCAAGCAGAGGCTACAGAGCAGAGCTTTGGAAATATGTTTACATTGATGGAGAGTGCGTTGAGTCGATAATGATCAACAGCAGTGTTTATCCAGCAACAAGCAGACACATCAAGCGTAATCCTAAGGACGACGGCAAGGAAGCAACTACTGAGGAAGGCGACAAGAAGGATTCTGAGGATTCGGGAGATGACAGTGGTGAAAGTACTGAAGAAAGTACGGAAGAGACCACTGAGGAAACGGTTGAGCCGGCTTCACCTGCCGATGCAGCCGGTGAATAAACGGAGCACTGATGAAAAAAGGAACTATCTCGGAGCTTGTGCTTAAAAGAAGCATATTAAAGCATATACATAAAGATAAAAATATTATCAGAGACGGAGCGGCTATAGGAAATGATGCCGCTCTGCTTCATATAGAGGGTGAAGACGTATCCTGGGCGACAGGTTTCTCGGACAGCCGCGAACTTATCAAACCGCTTTCCGATAAAACCGGCATAAGCGTCCTTGATCTTGCATATATCAGAGCCTGCAACAATATGTATGCGGGCGGCGGAGAACCGGTGGCTGCATTTGTCAAGCTTACTGTAGGCGAGAAGGTCAAGGAAGGCGTTGTCAGAAATATGATGACTGAGATTTCCGAACGTGCTGCAAAGGATATGATCGCTATCGCAGGCGGTGATACGAAGATATCGGCGGCTCTCAGGGAGGATGCATTTTTAGCTGAGGTAAGCCTTCTCGGAAGAGAGGTGTACCGGGGCGAGAAGCCGTGTGCCGGTGACAGAGTCATCATTTGCGGCTATGCAGGAGATTACGGTACATCTAATCTTATTATGAGGCATGGAGAGCTTCTTCGCAGGGAACTGCCGGAGAGCTATCTTGAGGATGCTCTTATAAAAAATGATAAGCCTCTTACGATAAAGGAGGCGGCACTTGCCTGCTTCAGGGGCGGAGCAAAATATGTCCATGACGTCTCAAACGGAGGAATCTATGCGGCGCTTTACCAGATAACGGATAAGGCAGGTACAGGCATCAGGGTGAGACATGAGGATATTCCAATCAGGCAGGAGACCATAGAGGTGGCAGAGAGGCTGGGCGTAAATCCGTACATGCTGTGCGGAACAGGAGGCCTTGTGGCTGTCTGCAGCCGGGAGAAAGAGAAGGAAGTTTTAGCAGAGCTTGAAAGGACTTTCGGAAGCGGATGTCCGGCAGCTTCTGCGGGAGAACTTACCAAGGAGAAGCTGAGGTGTATTTATTCTGAAGAGTTCAGGATAAACAGAGTTATCGATCTTCCGGAGGGAGACGAGATATATAAGGAGGTACAAAACGATGAATGAGGGGATTAAGCGTAAGATTTTAAATATTATCGAGAAGAATGGACGCCTTGCGGCGGCGGATGTTGCAGCTATGCTCGGAGAGTCTGAGGAAGAGGTTGCGGCAG
>ONVE01000184.1 GCA_900321215.1 uncultured Eubacterium sp.
CGGGATAAGTAATATCTTTTTGATTAATTTGATCATTTACATTCTGATCATTCATCGTTAAGCTTAGAACCTCTCTCACTTCTTTCAAGAGCTTCAAGCTCCTTAAGCGCCTTGTCGTCGATACCCTTGTCGTCTCTTCTTCTCTTATGCGGCTTAAACTTAAGCTCAGAAACCTTATATTCAACAAGCTCCTTATTGTCATCCTCATCAGTTACAAGAAGCTTGACAAGCTGTCTTAATACATTTATTGAAGCGACCTCGCCCTTGGTACCGTCAAATGCAGTTACTGTATCTCCAACATTCGGAAGTCTTGAGTTAAGGTACTCATAAGTATCCTGCTCATGCTTCAGGCAGCACATAAGTCTGCCGCAAACGCCTGAGATCTTCGTAGGATTAAGTGACAGATTCTGTTCCTTGGCCATCTTGATGGATACCGGAACGAATTCTGAAAGATGCTCATGACAACAGAGCCCTCTTCCGCAGATACCAATACCTCCGCAGATCTTGGTCTCGTCTCTTACGCCTATCTGACGAAGCTCGATCCTCGTTCTGAATACGGAAGCAAGATCCTTTACAAGCTCACGGAAATCAATTCTTCCGTCTGCTGTAAAATAAAAGAGAACCTTGTTGTTATCAAAAGTATATTCCGCATCGATAAGCTTCATTTTCAGCCCATGCGAAGCGATCTTCTCATTGCAGATCTTGAATGCGTTTCTGGATTTCTCCTTATTCGATTCAGCCGCCTTAATATCCTCCTCCGTAGCAATTCGGATTATCGGTTTAAGCTCCGCAACAAGCTTCTCGTCCTTGATCTGTCTTCTTCCAAGCACACATTTGCCGAACTCTACTCCTCTTGCGGTTTCTACTATAACTGCGCATCCGACCTCTATCTCATACTGAAGGGGATCGAAAAAATAAATCTTCCCGTTTGGTCTGAAACGCACGCCTATAACATCCTTCATTTTATATCTCCTTAAGTGTCATTATCAGAAGTTTCATAACGTCCTCAAGCTTGGCATTGGCCGCAAGTCTTATCTTTGCCTTGTCGATCGCTCTGGCCTTATCCTCGAGCTCGTTAAATGACAGATACTTTGACTGCTCTCTTATGGTCAGTACCTGCTCCTTAAACATTATCTTATCTATCTTGCCGGTAACCTTGAGCATCAGTATGTCTCTGTACCATACCATCATAAGATCAAGGTATTCGCTCATGCTTATCTTAAAATGCTTGTCGCATTCGGTAATGATATTGGCAATGCTCTCGGCATCCATTTTATAAATGTTGGTCTCAAGATTTATGACTGACCTTACGAGTCTGTCATAGTCTTCATTTGATGCAAGCTTTATAGCCTTTCCGAGATTACCCTGAGCATACTCAACGCAGAAGTTTGCCTTCTGATCGTCGATATTAAAATTCTCCTTCAGGTAATCGAAGATATCCCTCTCCTTGACCGGCTTAGTCGAGAGTGTGATGCATCTTGAAATGATGGTCGGAAGTAATCTGTCCAGAGTCGTTGTCAGAATGATGATCACCGCATATGCCGGCGGCTCCTCTATCGTCTTAAGAAGAGCATTCTGAGCCTGAACATTCATATACTCGCCGTCCTCTATGATATATATCTTGTATCTGCTGCTGTATGGCTTTACATCAACGGTATTTACAAGATTAGTCCTGATATCCTCTACAGAAACCAGCTGCGGCTTCTCGTGATCAACAAAAATGATATCAGGATGATTGCCTGAATCTGCCTGCTTGCAGGAAGTACATTTATTGCAAGGATCGATCGAGCCCTCCTCACACTGAAGTGTCTTTGCAAAGGAAAGCGCAAGGGTTCTTCTTCCGCTGTCAGCCTCACCACAGATAATATATGCATGGCTGACACGCTTCATCTCAATGCTCGCCTTAAAATGCCTTATTATATCTTCATGCCCTACTATATGCTGAAAATCCATAATTAACACCCCCGCTTCTATAAGGAAATCTCCATCTTATAATTTTACCAAATAATATATAGTAAAGTAAACTAAATGTTGTATATTTATATATTTTTACTGAACCGGTCACGTCCGGTGTGATTCTTCCGGCGCGCTGCCATCATGTATGTTGTCATCTGAGTGCATCCGCAAAGTTCATAAGCTCTTCTATCACGGAAATGATAGCTTCGTGTATCTCCTCAACAGTTTTTGTCGCGTCAAGCTTTACTATCCTCTCCGGATCACGGGCCGCCATCTCTCTGTAGCCCTCGGCAACTCTCTGATGAAACTCCAGCTTCTCGCTCTCAAGTCTGTCGAGCTCGGCCTGCTTCTTCTTTCTAGCGATGCCTGCCTCTGCAGGAAGATCCAGAAGAAATGTCTTGTCCGGGAAGCGGCCTCTTGTCGCATATTTATTTACCTCATAAACCGTCTCGATACCGAGTCCTCTTGCGATTCCCTGATAAACTGCTGATGAATCCACAAATCTATCGCTTATGACACATTTTCCTTCATTTAACGCAGGGATTATAACCTCTGCCACAAGCTGCGCACGCGCCGAAGCATACAGAAGGAGCTCCGTCATATAATCCATTTCGCTGTTATTCTTGTCGAGAATTATCCCGCGGACCTTCTCACTGATATTTGTGCCGCCCGGCTCTCTCGTTATGATACATTCTATTCCTTTATCGTTAAAATACTTTTTTAACAGATCTATCTGTGTTGATTTTCCTGAACCATCCGGTCCTTCCATGGAAATGAATAACCCTTTCATTTTACCCCTTTCTAACTATGCAGTATGATCAGTGATCAAAGCTTTACCGTTTTATTTCCCGGAATTCTCCAGGAGAGTGTTCTGGATAACGATCTGCTCCTGATCGTAAATATGCTTGCGCATAACCTTTTCAGCCGTTTCCTTATCTCCGCGGAGTATGGCCTTGGTTATCTCGTCATGCTCGGTGATCAGCTTGTCATGATAGCTGAAAACCTTGACATATTCAAATCTGTATCTGTAAACCTTCTCTCGAAGATTCATAGCCATTGATATGAGTCTCTGATTCTGAGAAGCTTCAAATATTACATCATGGAATCTTTCGTCCTTCTCCACGATGGCAGGAACGAGCTTTGAATTGATTGCTTCCTTGAATTCCACTCCTGCTGTCAGAAGCTTCTTCTTGCCTTCGTCCGTGATTCTCTCACAGGCGAGTACGACTGAAAGCTCTTCGAGAGCCATTCTGACTTCTAGTGCGTCTCTGAGATCCTTTACCGTGATCTTTGCAACCTCTGCACCCTTTCTCGGGATCATCGCAACAAGTCCCTCAAGCTCCAGCATTCTGATAGCTTCTCTTACGGGGGTTCTGCTGACGCCGAGATTTGCCGCGATCTTCTCCTCCATGAGACGTTCGCCCGGCATAAATTCACCCTTAATGATAGCATTTCTGAGTGTTTTAAATACAACCTCCCTGAGAGGAAGATATTCATTTGGATTAATTTCCAGCTTCATTTTTAACTCCTGTAATAATGTAATTTCCGGGACCGGACTGTTTCATAAAGAAACAGATCTGTCCATCTGCTGCATCAGTTTTTAAGAGGCGCTGCGCCGACTACAAAAAGCTCTGAGATGTAGTCATCCTTCAGTACCTCAAGTGCCTTCCAGGCCTTTTCGTAGCCCTTGCCCGGTTCGCTGTCTCTGAAAATGCCGAAAACTGTCGGACCGCTGCCGCTCATAAGAGCATTTTCGGCACCATTTTCTATCATTATCTTCTTGATCTCTTCGATCTCCGGATGAGCCGGTATCGATGCCTGCTCAAGGACATTTCCAAGTCTGTCCGTCACCCCGCTGAGATCTCCCTTTCTTATCGCCTCGGCCATTCCGTCGATATCAGGATGCACAACATTTTCAGACGGAATGCTGTCAAATGCGCCGTAAGCCTCTTTGGTTGAAATACCGAAAACCGGCTTTGCTATAAGAAATGTTGCCTCCGGGAGCTCCGGAAGTCTTGTAAGCACCTCGCCTATTCCCTCAGAAACCGCGGTTCCGCCCATGATACAATACGGAACGTCCGCACCGAGAGTAACTCCTATCTCTCTAAGCTTCTCCGAAGAAAGTCCGAGTCCGAACAGCTCGTTCATTCCTTCGAGTGCAGCCGCACAGTCCGAGCTTCCTCCCGCCATTCCCGCGGCGATCGGAATATTCTTCGTAAGCTCTACCTTAACGCCTTCCTTTATGCCGTAACTGTCCATAAGAAGTCTGCAGGCCTTATAAATCAGATTATCCTCGCCGAGCGAAAGAGAAGGATCATTTGTTGCTGTGATGCTTATCTCTCCCTCCGGCTCTGCCTTTTCAAAAGTAAGTATATCAAATATATCCACCGACTGCATGATCATCCTGACGAGATGATAACCATCCTCACGCCTTCCGATGATATCCAGTCCAAGATTGATCTTTCCGTAAGCTTTCTTCTCTACCATGCCCCTCCAATACGCCGGGATTACCCGTATCTTTTTCGGTACGCCGCATATGTAATATCCTTCCGGACCGACGTAACCGATTCTTTAAATATGACGCTTGTATAAATAAATGTATACAATATACATTTTATGATTTTTCCGCATATTTTGCAACAAAAATAACCCTTTCTGCGGAATATTTTTGCTGCAAAATTTCCCTCTGTCGCGCCTGCAGTATTATAGTAATATCATGGCTTTACTGCCTTCATACCATCATTTTATGGCTCCGAAAAATTTAATGGAAATAACATAATAGTAATGATATAATTATTATTTGATGATTAACATTTAAAAGGATAAAGGAGGAAGCTGATTGAATTTTATAATTGCCAATAGTATAAGCGTATTACTATTTGTTATGAGTTTGATCATGATCTTTATCTCTGATAATATCCCGCTCAGTGCGGTATCCATCAGTATCTGGCTCATTTATACAGTTTTTTCCAACCTTCACCTGATACGGCAAAATAAGATTGAGGAAAGCCGCAAGAAGAAGGAGCCTTTAGAGAAGCTGCTGAGCTGTGACAAGAGAAAGCGTTTCACCAAACAGATCACAAAGCTCGAGACTCATTACAAAAGTATTTTATCCAGAGAAGAATATATAAAGACATCAACAGAAACAATGCGGGATCTGTATGCAAAGATACTTGAGCAGTCGGGCTCCAACATCGAAAGCGCAGTCGCATACATCAAATCCTATGATTATTATACCAATCCAGAGCCGGTATATCTCAACAAGCTCTGCGATGAAGGAGAACTTCTGGTTAATAAATTCAATTCACTGGTAGAACATCTGGTGGACATAGACACCAACCCTACCGAATTGGATATGGTATATGTAGATGATGTGATTTCATGTCTGGACGAAATGAAGCAGTCCAGAATGGTTTAGGAGGTAGAACAATGGACAAGAAAAAACCCGTCATAATATACGGTGCGGTAGCGGTCTGCATCATGCTCGCCGTCCTGATCGTTGCACTTTTTAACAAAGGCAAGGAGAACAAAGAAAAAAAAGTCGAAGAAGAGGCACAGGTAACCCTTGAGGATCTTGTAGCAAGGGTAAATGTAAGTACTGCAACCCCTAAGAAGGGCGTCGTATCATTTGATTCAAACAATCTGTATGACGAATTGCCGGAGATCGACAAATACCCTCTTGCTGTAAGCAAAAATGCCGATATCGTTATCGAGATCTTTACTTCCGGTGAAAAGGCCGGCAAGGGAAATGATTCATGGCTGATCGACGTTGCAGACAAGTTCAACTCAGAGAATAAAACCCTTGATAACGGCAGGACTATAGCGCTTAATGTAAGATCCGTTCCATCCGGAACCGCTGCGGACTATATCATTTCCAATAAATACGTTCCTGACCTTTACACTCCAAGCAACACCCTCTTCGGGGATTATGCCGCTGCAAACGGTGGAGATCTTGAGCTTTACAAGGATCGTCTTGTTGGAAATACAGCAGGCCTTCTCGTTAAGAAGGGCACATATTCAGATTTCGATTCAATCATCAAGGCCGTTCAGGACAATAAGATAAATGTAGGCTACACAAACCCTCAGACCAGTGCAACAGGACTTAACCTGCTCCTTACACTCCTCGAGGGCGGTACAGAGAATTTCACAAAATTCAACGAAAACATTCCTTACATCGCATACACAACTCAGCAGATGAGAGACAGCGCATCAAACGGTAAGCTGGACGGAATGATAACCGAATATCAGGCATATATAAATGATGAAAACCTTACCTCGCTCTATGATTTCATACCATTTGGAGTAAGACACGATAATCCGGTATATATCTGCCGCAAAGCATCAAAGGATGCCGACCAGTTAAAGGCCATCCAGATCGTCACAGATTATATGTTAAGTCCGGAAATGCAGAAGATCGCTACATCAAAGGGCTTTAACGCATTAGATGATTATACTTCATCACTTTCCTTCAGCGGCGCAGAGGTTACTCAGGCGCTCGACACATATAAGAAGGAGAAGGATAACGGAAAAGATATAATCGCAGTATTCGTTGCAGACTGTTCAGGTTCAATGGACGGCGAGCCTATGAATCAGCTGAAGAATTCCCTTACAAACGGACTTTCTTATATCAATGACAACAACTATGTAGGCTTTGTCAGCTATGACAGCAAGGTAACCATCGAGCTTCCTATCGCACAGCTTGACATCAATCAGAGAGCATATTTCCAGGGAGCTGTCGATTCACTTACAGCAGGCGGCAGTACCTATACCTATGAAGCTCTGGTCATTGCAGCCGACATGATAGAGAAGGAAAGAGTAAATCATCCTGACGCAAAATGTATGATCATCCTGCTCAGCGACGGATATGCAAACGGCAAATTCCAAATCGATGATGTACGCGACTCGATCGCCGCATCAACGATCCCTGTCTATACAATCAGCTACGGAAGCGACTCCGACAAGGATTCTCTTAAGGCTATCGCAAATATAAATGAAGCCGCTGCCATAAACGCCGATTCGGATGATATCATTTATAAGATCAAGAGCCTTTTCAACAGCCAGCTGTAAATATATTAA
>ONVE01000196.1 GCA_900321215.1 uncultured Eubacterium sp.
CCCATCACAAAGCTCTGTCCGGCAGGAGTAAGCCGGCTCGTCTGCTTTCTGATACTGTTTGCAAATGCAGTGATCCTCCCGAGATTTGCGGTTAGTATCACTATCCTTTTGCCGTATTCTCCGTAGGGTACAGCGGATAAAACTATTCCTTTTTCAGCTATCTCCCGCTCCATTTTATCACCTGTTTTTCTCACTATATCCGAAGTTCTTGAGCATATTGTTGTTATCTCTCCAGTCCCGTCTTACCTTGACGAAGAGTTTTAGATTAACCTTGGTCATAAGAAGCTTCTCCATCTCGATCCTGGCTCCGGTACCGATTCTCTTAAGCATCGCACCGCCCTTACCGATAATGATTCCCTTATGACTGTCTCTCTCGCAGATTATGGTTGCTTCTATATCAGTGATCCTTCCGTCAGGACGCTCCTTCATCGAATCGATCTCGACCGCTATACCATGAGGGATCTCCTTGTCAAGCTTCTGTAAGGCCTGCTCTCTGATAAGCTCGGCACAGATATCACGTTCTGTTTCCTCTGTGACGGTCTCCTCATCATAGTACATAGGTCCTTCAGGGAGGTGACGGAGTATCACCTTGATAAGTTCATCTCTGTTCTTATCCTTAAGCGCAGATACAGGTACTATATCCGCAAATTCCATAGCGTCCTTATAGACCTCGATAGCCTTAAAGACATCCTCCTCCTTGATAGAGTCGATCTTATTTACAACGAGTATCACAGGCTTTTTAAGTCCCGACAGCTTCTCAGCTATCTCCTGCTCGCCGCGGCTTATATGATCCTCAGGTTCAACTATCCACATAACGACGTCAGCGTCTGAAAGTCCTCCGGTAACTTCATTTACCATGAAATCTCCGAGCTTATTCCTTGATCTGTTCATACCCGGTGTATCAAGGAAAACTATCTGTCCCTCGTCACATGTATATACTGTTTCGATACGTTTTCTTGTTGTCTGGGCCTTGCTGCTCATGATGGCGATCTTCTGTCCGATGATACTGTTCATGAGCGTGGATTTTCCCACGTTCGGTCTTCCGACGATGGCTACAAAGCCTGATCTAAAGCTGTTATCTTCCTGCATATAAATTCTCCACTTTATCGAATAGATCTGCTGATTCCTTTATCTTTGCTTCATTTCCGACTGCACACACAACCTTTTCGTCCGCAAGAAGCTTAACGTAAGGTGCAAGCCCTCTTATCACTTCGCAGTCTGCGGAAAGTATCTCGTCTCTGTCCTTCTGGAGGTCCTCATCCGTGATATCCATGAGATAACATGCAAATGAGAAGCCGCCCTCAGACTGAGGCGTAAATGGTGTATCCACCGAACCGATGGTTCCGATGATATACTTTGTCATATCTCTTTCAGATACGTCAAAGCTCTCAACATATTTATAGGCATCCCTGTAAATGTCAAAGGTCTCTGAAAGGTTCGGGTCTCTATATGAAGATAAAAATGCGAGTCCTGATCTTGTAAAGCTTGCAGAGCAGCCGTATGCGCCGCCCTTAACTCTGACATTTATCCAGAGATAATCATATCCGAATATTATACGAAGCACGTTAAGAGCTCCTGTATACGGAAGTCCAGCTGATTTATAATCAGCCGCAGCAACCACGTACTGAACTGTGGATGCTGATGTAAAGCCTTCATTTTTCCTTATTACCGGAAGTAATGTCTGTGCACCGGTCTTCTCGTCTGATAAAAGACCTGTGATGCATTTAAGCTTTCCGGAAAGTGCTTCCTCAGGCTTCTTATCACTTGTATATGAAACAGTAAGAGCATCCTTCTTAAGCATCTTTCTGAGAGTTCTCTTAAGAAGTTCCTCAAGGTATTCGTATCTTTCATCATAATTCTTCTCAGAATCCTCAAGGAATCTGTAATAATCGATGCCCTCCTGCTTTTCTTTGATCTGGTTTGCAAGAGTAAGATATGACGCTGCACGAAGACTTGCGGTAACATTTCCTGATTCAAGAAGATCAAGCTTTATGTTCGCTCTTGTCTCCGCGATTATCTCTTTCAGTCTCTTTCTGTCAGTGATATGTGACTCGAAAAGTATCTCTCTTATAAGTTCAAGGCCTGCTCCAAGCTTATCCTCAAAGCACTTCATCTTTGCGAAGAAGTACGGACGAGGCTCGCCGTTCTTGCCTGACATTATGCTTACACCGAAGGCGATACCGCCTGTCGTCATATCGATCTCACCGGACAGTTCATTTACTTCATGGCTGTCTGTATCAACATATTTAAGTATCTCTGCAAGAAGCGCAGATGCATATATCTCCTCTTCAAGCAGGTCTCTTGTATTAAAGCAGAGATTGATGTAGGAAATGCCGTTTGTAAAGATATCATGCCATACAACCTTTGTATCATCTATGCTGCAGACAGTATTCTTGAGGCTTCTTGCTTCTTTTTTGATATCTGATATCTGAAGCATCGGTATCTTCTCAAGCTCCTCCTGGGTGGAAGGCTCCTCCTGATACTGCTTAAGATGCTCTGTATCACTCACGATCTTTACTCTCTCTTCATATGAAAGACCGCTTCTTATTTCTTCAAGCTTCTTAATAAGCTTCTCCTCAGCCTCTGCGGCAACAGTATATGAAGGCTTTGTCACACCGTATGACTTATGAGGATTCTCAAGAATATATTTTCTGATTATCTCTTCAAAATATCCGTCATTTAAATGCTCTCTAAGCTCAGCATATACGTTATTCATAGAGAACCTTGTAAAGGCTTCATTTTCATCATAAAGCCAGCTGCCGAAGGCGTCTAAGATAAGCATAAGTCCCTTCGGATATCTGCCGTAGTTGGCTTCTTTATATTTAAATTCAAAATGATTAAGTGCGGCAGTAAGTGCCTTCTTATCAATTCCATTTTTAATAAGATCGGCAAGGGTTTCATTTATAGTATTTATAAATGTATCCTTATATTCTTCATCGGAATTTCTGGCAATGATAGAGAATTCCGGCTGCATGATCTCGTCCTCGAAGCTGCTTTCAACCTCAGCGCAGATGCCCTTATCAACTATCGCCTTCTTAAGCGGTGCGCCCGGAGCATCAAAAAGCGTATAGCAAATGATGTCAAACGCAGTATTGAGCGTTATATCTGTACTTCTTCCGATAACTGTATTGTATGTAAGATAAGTATTCTGCTCAAGGCCTTCATCCTCTGAGACAGCATAATAAGATACAAACTCAGCCGGCTTTTCAAAAGTCTTCTGAGGCTGTACCTCTGATTCAACCTTGAGATAGTCATACTTTGACAGATACTCTCTGTCAATATAATCCAGCTTCTCATTCATATCAATATCGCCGTAGAGGCAGATATAGCTGTTGGAAGGATGATAGAATCTTCTGTGGCAGTCAAGATATTCTTCTCTTGTAAGAGTCGGTATGTCCTCCGGTGCTCCGCCGGAATCAAGACTGTAAATACTGTCAGGGAAAAGAGACTCCTCAACTGCTCTTGCTACCATTGAATCAGCAGAGGAATATACGCCCTTCATTTCATTATAAACGACACCATTTATGGTAAGAGGATCATCAGGAGACTTCATCTCATAATGCCAGCCCTCCTGCTTAAATATCTCTTCTCTGTCGTAGATATTCGGATTAAATACCGCATCAAGATAGACATCCATCAGGTTGCTGAAATCCTTGTCATTACAGCTTGCCACAGGATAAAGCGTCTTATCCGGATAGGTCATTGCATTTAAAAATGTATTAAGCGAGCTCTTGCAGAGTTCTACGAAAGGATCCTTTACAGGATATTTCCTGGAACCGCAGAGCACGGTATGCTCTATGATATGCTGAACACCCTTGCTGTTTTCCGGCGGTGTTCTGAATCCTATACAGAAAACCTTGTTCTCCTCTTTGTTATCTACAAGAAGAACTCTGGCTCCGGTCTTAGTATGTCTTAAGAGATAACCCTTTCCCTCGACCTCCGGGAGTTCTCTCTCTTCAACCAGCGTATAAGCTGCTAACTTATCTAAATCGATCAATATTTTTACTCTCTTTCTATACTCTACTCAATTATGGTATGGCTGTCCTTTATGATTCCTCTTGGAAGCGCATCCTTCGAATTCTTCCACGGTGCATCCTTGTAGCGGTAATCGTATTTGTCTATAAACCAGCTGACATCAGAATTAACACGTTCAAGATTATCAAAATATACCTTTACAAGTGCAGCCGTAAATTCCTCGCACTGACTCTTACCGAGCTTTTCCGGTGCAGTATCATAAAGTATGCCAAAATGATAAGTACAGAAGCCCTTACTCTCCTTGAACTTATCTATAAATTCTTTATCATTTTTCCACATATGAAAGATGGTATCGATATATCTTGGAAATATCTTATTTATCCTGTCGCATATGAAGCAGCTTTTCTCAAGCTCTTCTATATAAGTACCAACAGCGGATTTGCCGGGCTTGCTGAAAAGTCCGGACTTTGTACCGTGCCCCTTGGCAACCGCATCCTTCAGATCTCTTATCACCTTATTCGTATGCGTATTCATCATAAGCGCAAGTCCGAGACGGTTTTTCTGGGCATAAAGCATCCTTACGTGAGGCGGACAGAACCACATTTTATCTGTCACCTCACGATTGTCATCTTCCATATAGCTTGGTCCCATCGTAAAGTCGATGGAATCACTTTCTAGATCTGTATAAAGCCTGCAGAGAGGGCATTCGCACTCACTGTTAAAGGCATCATTTACCGGAATTGTATATATCTTCTCCGCCATCTTACCCCTCAAAAATTATATTATTAAAGCGCCTTCTTTATAGCGTCAAGAAGCTCATCATACTCTTCAAATGCAGGAAGCTCAGGGTACTCTGCCTTGATAGCATCTGTTGATCTGAAGAGGAAGCCTGCCTTACTTGCCTTGATCATGCCAAGGTCATTGTGGCTGTCACCGCTTGCGATGGTTTCAAAGCCAACTGACTGGAGTGCTTTAACTGTAGTGAGCTTAGACTGCTCGCATCTCATCTTGAAGCCTGTGATCTCTCCTGTTTCAGAAACCTCGAGAGTGTTGCAGAAGATTGTCGGCCATCCGAGCTTCTTCATAAGAGGCTTTGCAAACTGTGTAAATGTATCAGAAATGATGATAACCTGAGTAAGCTCCTTAAGGCTGTCAAGAAATTCCTTTGCACCCGGAAGCGGATCGATCTTCTCGATAGTCTCCTGAATCTCCTTAAGTCCAAGTCCGTGTTCCTTAAGGATTCCGATTCTCCACTTCATAAGCTTATCATAATCAGGTTCGTCTCTTGTTGTTCTCTTTAATTCAGGAATACCGCTTGCCTCTGCAAATGCGATCCAAATCTCTGGTACAAGTACTCCTTCAAGATCCAAACATACAATATTCATATCACTCACTGTTAATTCCTCCTAAAATTTTATTGAAGTATAAAGCCGGACCACAACATCATATATAAATATTTTCCGACTCTCATTACATGTTTTATCAAATTAACATCTTACCATATGCATGAGGTATATTCAACACCTTGAAAACTCTTATTTCATTCTCAGACTTCTCAGATAATCCTTCTGTTCCGGAGTTATTCGGTAACTCTCCACAGCCTTCTGCACTGTCTTATTATGAGTCCATACATCCATTCTTTTTCCCTCAATAAAAGGAAGCACTGCATCATACTGTTTGGCAAGCGCTGTTGCAAAATACCATGCTCTCATCATATTGATATAGTATTCATCTGAGCATACTGAAGCTACCATTTCCGGATAAGCCATGTCAAAATCTTCATCAGTAAGATAATGTTCCATCAGCATACCTATGGCAAATCTTACTGTATAGGTTTTGTCTGAAACGATCCATTTCTTGATATTGTCCAGGAGTTCTGTTTTATATTTTTTAAAGACCTTTGGAGACATCTGGTCACAAGTTGCCCAGTTATTCACATATGGAAGGAATTCCTCAACCCTTTCAATACATTTATCAAAATCCTTCATCCCGGAAATGATAAAAGCATGCAGCTGATTCTCATCAAAAAACTTATGAGGAAGGTCATCCAGAAATACGTCTATATCTTCTCTCTTCAAAAGCTCCTTCGCATACTTTCTGAGCTCCGGAGTCCTTATACCGATAAAACTGTTTTTATCCGCGCTCGGGATCAGCTTACTGCTGAAATCCCTGTATTTTACATCCTGAAGCTTAAAAAGCTCTTCTCTGATCTCTGTTATTATGCTCATTTCCTTTCCCCTTCCTGTAGATTTTTCCATTTGAACCGGGCCGGTATAGTTCTCAGAATCATACATCCCGGCATCCTGTTGTGTACCGGTGTATATCTCCTGATCATATCACGAACCGGTAAAATCATATTTTCTCACACCGAGCATCCAGAATTTATAGCTCAGGTAAAAAAAACCGACACCGATAAG
>ONVE01000009.1 GCA_900321215.1 uncultured Eubacterium sp.
ATGCCAGAAAAGATCTGCTTAATCAGTTCTACAATATTGAATTCATATACGCTGAATAAAGGATACGCCAGCTACGGTAGAGTACGAATAAATACAATATCCCGCAACCCCTTGTAAATAAAAGGGTTTGCGGGATTTTTAATGAAGCCTTTGATTCATTAGACGTAGACCATACCTCTCAAATATGATAAAATTAAAGCATATTAATGTATAAAGGGAGGGTGGTAAATGAGTGTGTTTAAAAAAATAGTTGAAAAGTATAACGGCTTCAGTCTTATTTCACGTATTTTTGTCGGAATTATCATCGGTGTAATTCTGGCTCTGACTGTCCCCGGGGCATCATGGATAGCAATTTTCGGAAAGCTTTTTGTAGGCGCCCTGAAAGCTATCGCACCGGTGCTTGTTGCCGTACTTGTAACAAGTGCGCTCTGTCAGGGCTCGGCAAAGCTCGACAAAAGATTTGGTTTGGTAATTTTCCTATATTTGATCACAACACTGATTGCCGCTTTTGTTGCAGTCATTGCAAGCTTTGCATTTCCGCAGACCATGGTGCTTGCAGAGAGTGTTGCGGAACAGAGTCCTCCCGGAGGTCTCGGTGAAGTCCTGAGTAATCTCCTGATGAACATAATCGTAAATCCTATAAATGCCATTTCCAACGCAAATTATATGGGCATTCTCTTCTGGTCTGTAGTATTTGGAATGGCCATTAAAAGGATTGCTGCTGATACTACAAAGCAGATGCTTCAGGATTTTTCGGATGCAGTGTCCCAGGGTGTAAAATGGATCATTAACCTTGCACCTTTCGGAATCTGCGGTCTTGTATTCGACTCGGTATCCGGCAATGGCGTTAACATATTCTTGGACTACGGAAAAATAGTAGCACTTCTTGTAGGGTGTATGCTGACTGTATCTCTTATTATCAATCCAATCATAGTTGCCTTTTTCCTTAGGTGCAATCCATATCCTCTTATCTGGAGATGTATTAAAGAAAGCGGATTCACTGCTTTCTTCACAAGAAGCTCCGCTGCAAATATTCCTGTAAATATGGAACTCTGCGAAAAGCTCGGGCTTGATAAGGATGTCTATTCTGTATCAATACCTTTGGGTGCAACCATCAATATGGACGGGGCAGCCATCACGATCACAATCATGACGCTTGCTGCCGCAAATACCATGGGAGTGAATGTTGACATCCCTACCGCATTTATCATGTCAGTTCTTGCGGCTGTTGCTGCCTGTGGCGCTTCCGGGGTTGCCGGAGGTTCGCTGCTTCTTATTCCAATGGCATGTTCGCTTTTCGGAATATCAAATGATGTGGCCATGCAGGTAGTTGGTGTCGGCTTCATAATCGGTGTAATTCAGGACAGTGTCGAGACTGCTCTTAATTCCTCAGGAGATGTCCTGTTTGCTGCGACGGCAGAATATTACGAATGGAGAAAAAGTGGAAGGGAACTCCCGGATTTTATAAATAAAAAGAAGAGGAAATGATATGGACAAAAAAATAACATCTAATCCTATAGCGCTTTTACCTATCGGTATATTTCTTGTGTTATATCTTGGAAATGGAATCTTTTTTGAATATATCAGCCCTGAAGAAGGACGTATGGGGTTTTATGTGGTATCGGTGGTTTTGGCATTCTCGATATCACTCATTATTGCATTTCTTCAGAACAGAAAGCTTTCATTTGATGAAAAGATTCATATTTGCGCCAAAGGTATAGGCGATGATAACATAGTAATAATGCTTTTCATTTTTCTTATGGCCGGTGCATTCAGTGGAATTGCAAGCGAGGCGGGCGGTGCATCAAGCACGGCGAATATGCTGCTGAGTGTAATTCCCGGAAAATTTGCCGTGCCCGGTCTCTTCCTGATCGCGTGCCTTATATCCATGGCCATGGGAACAAGCGTCGGAACCATTTCGGTCCTTGCCCCGATAGCCTGTGCAGTATCTAAAAATGGAGACATGTCGCTCCCGCTTTGTGTAGGAGTAGTTGTAGGCGGCGCCATGTTCGGCGACAATCTGTCTTTCATTTCTGATACAACGATCGCTGCAACAAAAACTCAGGGCGTTGAGATGAAAGATAAGTTCAGAACAAATATTAAGATTGCACTTCCTTCTGCAATCATTACATTTATCATACTCATTATATATGCGTTCATGAATAAAGGCGTAAATGTGGGAAACTTTGATTTCAGTGTCCTTCAGGCAATCCCTTATTTCATAGTGCTTGCCATGTCTATCATAGGAATTAACGTATTTATTGTTCTGATCACAGGAATTTTGCTTTTTATATGTGTCGGAATATTGACGGGTTCACTTACATATGCAACCGGACTTTCTTCCATGGGAAGCGGAATGTCAGGAATGTTTGAAACCATGATCGTAACGATACTTGTTGCATCTATTGCAGCTCTTATGAAAGAAAATGGAGGCTTCGAAACGATCCTGTCCATGATAAGAAAGAAAGCAAACGGAAAAAGGGGCGGCAGTTTCGGCATTTTTCTTCTTACTGCTTTCATGGACATTGCAACGGCGAATAATACGGTTGCCATCGTCATAGCAGCACCTATTGCAAAGAACATAAGCGATGAATATAATGTCGAGCCTAAGAAGACCGCTTCTCTTCTTGATACCAGTTCATGCATAATGCAGGGAATCATCCCATACGGCGCCCAGCTTTTGGTAGCCGCAAATATAGCAGGCATAACCAGCGTATCACTGATACCATTTCTGTTCTACCCATTCATATTACTGGTGTTTGTGATTGCATCTATTATCAGGGATAAGTAAGAATAAGGCCGGCCATCAAAAGTTAGAGTAGAGTTAATTCTAAAGGGGAAGGGGAAATCAGACGTATGAAAAAACGCAAAAAGGGTATAAGTATTAAGCTTGTGGCTGCACTGAATTCTGTTTTTACGATTATAGTACTTACAGCCGCTATCGTAATTATTGGTTACTTATTTTATCAGAAAAATGTAATGGCAAACTACAAGAAGTATGTTAAGACAGTTCTTGGATATGCCGACAGTGTTTCAAAGGATTATGCTTTCGGTGATATGATAGCTGCGCGTGAAATGCCGGAAGGCTATGAGAAAATGCGAGAAGGCTTAAACAGAATAAAGGCAAATTCTGATATTGAGTATCTTTATGCTATTTATTTTGACGATATTAATGATATTCACAGCCTGACGTATGCCATCAATGCTAAAAGTCCGGAGGATATTGCAAATGGTGGTACATTTACATATCTTGGAAAACCGTGCGAAGCGGGTAGCTTTGAAGATGAGACCATACAGGTTTTACAGGAGGCAGTGCGAAGCGGAAAGACTGAGAGTTCAGTTCTTGACGGATATTCAGAAGAATACGGACATATGCTGAACGGATACAAAGTTATCTTTGACAGTAACGGAGATCCGGTCGGACTTATGTGCATTGAGATTGATATCAATAATATCAACCATGAACTTAAAAGGTATGTACGTGATATAATTATTTTTGTTGCATTATTTATAGTTGTTATTCTGACAATCCACATCATTTCTATCGAGAGATCTTTGTTATACCCGATTACCGGAATGACGGAAGCTGCAAATGATTTTATAGAAAATATCGGTGATCAGGAAAAGATTGACGAGAGCGTACAGAAGATTGATGCCATGAATATCCAATCAAAAAATGAGATAGGAGATCTCTACAATTCCATCTGCAGGATGGAAACGGATATGGCAAAGCAGTATAAGGATATCAGACAATACGCCGATAATACGTTAAAGCTTCAAAACGGACTTATGACTCTGATGGCGGATCTGGTAAATGCCCGTGATTCAGATACCGGTGCTCATATTCAGAAGACAGCGGCTTATGTTCAGATAATTTTAAATGGTTTAAAGCGTAAAGGATATTACAGTGAAATATTGACCTCACAATATATGGAGGATGTAGTAAAATCCGCACCGCTTCATGATGTCGGCAAGATACACGTTCCTGATGCAATACTTCATAAAACGGAAAAACTCAGTGAGGAAGAATTTGAGTTTATGAAAACACATACTACCGAAGGTAAGGCGATACTCAACAGAGCGATAAGTAATGTTGAGGGAGAAAGCTTTCTTAAGGAAGCACGTAACATGGCAGCTTATCATCATGAACGCTGGGATGGAAAAGGTTATCCGGAAGGACTTCATGGAGAAGAAATACCGCTGTCAGCTAGGATTATGGCTGTGGCAGATGTTTTCGATGCTTTGATATCCCCGAGAATATACAAACCCGGTTTTCCTCTGTCTAAGGTGATCACAATGCTTGAGGAAGGAAAGGGAGTACAGTTTGATCCGAAATGCGTTGAAGTATTCATCGAATCAATGCCTGAAGTCAGAAAAGTATTGATGCAGTTCAATCCGGATTATGAAGAGCAATGAATCATTCTGGTCGTATTTTTTCTTACGGATTCTGTGGTTGCAAATGTCGGATTAAGGTGTATTATAAAGCGTGATATTAATTATGATTCTGAACATATTGCAGGATAGACTAGAAGATTAAGGGGACAGAATTAAGTGAGCAGAATTCTTAAAGATAAACGTTATAAAGTGTTTTTTGCGGTTTTATGTGCAACAGGGTGGTCGATGGCTTATCCGCTCATCAAGGTAGGCTACCGCGTATTTGGAATAGCATCTGATGATATAGGCGGTAAGCTTCTCTTCGCCGGCGTAAGATTCTTCTTTGCAGGCGTACTGGTTTCTTTACTATGTGCAGCCAGAAAGATACCGCTTCAGATCAAGAAGAAAAAAGACTATTCCTGGCTGCTGCTTCTGGCACTTGTAAATACAACGCTTCATTATATGTTTGCCTACATCGGACTAAGTAATAATCTGAGCGGAAGATCAACGATCCTGGACTCAATGGGCGGTTTCTTCCTGATATTACTCTCAACACTTTTCTTTGCAGATGATAAGATGACAGTAAGAAAAGCGCTGGGCTGTGTCTTCGGCGTTGCAGGAATCGTACTTATAAATGTTGATCCGAACGGCGGCTTCTTCGACAATATAACATTTCTTGGAGACGGAATGATACTTCTGAATGCACTTTGTGCGGGTTTTGGCGGGATCATTACAAGGATCGTATCAAGAAAAATGAATATCATAGCGGCGACAGGGTTGAGCATGACTGCAGGCGGTGCGCTGCTCATACTTACAGGGATCATAGCCGG
>ONVE01000108.1 GCA_900321215.1 uncultured Eubacterium sp.
AAGTTTGCTAAGGCTCCTAAAACAACACCGATAGAAAAGCCTGCGATACCAAGATGAAATACCTGTGAAAGGATGACACCGAAAACGATGATCGCAAGATTATAGAATACCGAACCGATCGATGACGGAACAAAATTGCTGTAGGACATACATATTCCCATGGCAACTCCCGTGATACACATGAAGAAGCACTGGAAGAACATGATCCTCGTAAGCTTTACCGTAAGAAGGAACTTCTCTCCAGTAAGCTTTGTCGTAAGGTGGATCAGCTGCGGTGTAAATACTATTCCGATAAGACAGAATATAACAGCGAAAACAAGTACGAGATTCAGTATCGTACTCGCCATCCTGTAACCCTTATCTTCTTCCTTAGTTGCAATATACACACTGAATACCGGAATAAATGCTGAGCTTAGCGCTCCGCCTACCAGTATCATGTATAGAAAATCCGGTATACGGAAGGCTGCATAGAAGCTGTCGAGCTCGGCTCCCATACCGAAGATGGATGTAAGCGTGATATTTTTTACAAAGCCGAGACCGCTTGCAACAAGGCTGAGCGCCGCCATTATGGACGTTGCCTTAAGGAATCCCTGCTTATGAGATTTATGCTTAACATTAGAATCTGACATTAAATCATCCTCCGTCTTATTGACTCTTCTGCTATATGCCAGTCATTATAGCAACAAAGGTGATTATAACACAAGAAAAAATAACTTTAAACAAAAATATCCTCTTCATTTCTTCTATAAATATGTTATTATACTTAATATGAACAAAAGAACCTTACGAATACTTGAATTTAGTAAAATTTTATCAATGCTTTCCGAGTATGCGGCATCACCGATGGCAAAGCGGAGGATAGAGCGTCTTACACCATATACGGACATAGAAAAGATACGGTCGCTTCAGGAGGAGACCAGAGACGCCTGCCTCAGGATCAGCAAGAACGGAAATCTGTCATTTGCGGGACTGACCGATATAGGTGCGTCCCTTAAACTGCTTTCCATCAATTCACCGCTTTCTGCCGGAGAGCTGCTTTCTATAGCATATATGCTTGAAACAGCCAAAAATGTCAAAGCCTACGGCGAGATGAAGCAGGACGAGGAGGACGTCATAAATGACAGCCTCGTGCAGTATTTCGGATTTATCGAGGCCTTTCCTGAGATTTCATCAGAGATAAGGCGCTGCATCATTTCTGCCGACGAGATAGCTGACGACGCATCAAGAAAGCTTAAGGATATCAGAAAGAATATAGAGATCTCCTACGGAAAGATACGCCAGAAGCTTGAGAAGATCATACATTCCGAAGCGGCAAGGGATTATCTGCAGGAGGCCATCATAACGACAAGAAGCGGCAGATACTGTATTCCGGTAAAGGCCGGCTACCGTTCGAAGTTCCCGGGAATGATCCATGACCAGTCACAGAGCGGTTCGACCATCTTCATCGAGCCTCTTGATATAGTCAACCTGAACAATGACATCCGTGAGCTTGAAAATGAAGAAAAAGCCGAGATTGAGAGGATACTTGCCGAGCTGTCAGAAAGCTGCGCAGCCCGTGTTGAAGGTCTTACCGAATGCTTTAAGCTTCTTACCGATCTGGATTTTATCTTTGCGAAGGCAAAGCTTTCATATTCCTACAACGGTTCAGAACCGATCTTAAATGAAGAAGGCATCATCGATCTTAAATCAGCGGTCCATCCTCTTCTTGAGAGACATACCGCCGTACCGATAGATCTCTCCTTCGGAGGAGAATGCACTCTTCTTATCGTAACCGGACCGAATACCGGCGGTAAGACAGTTTCCCTTAAAACTCTGGGACTTCTTACACTTATGGCTCAGTCGGGACTCCACGTTCCGGCAAGATACGGAACAAAGATCGCCGTATATAAAGACATTTTTGCAGATATCGGAGATGAGCAGAGCATCGAACAGAATCTTTCGACCTTCTCTTCTCACATGAGTAATATAATCTATATCGTCGATCATGCGGATGACAGATGTCTCTGCCTTTTCGATGAGCCGGGCGGAGGAACCGATCCTGTCGAGGGTGCCGCACTTGCAACCGCTATCCTTTCGGATCTTAAGGAAAAGGGTGCAACAGTTATGGCTACAACCCACTACAGTGAGCTTAAGTCCTTTGCCATAGCTACTCCGGGAGTTGAAAATGCTTCCTGCGAATTCGATATTGCTACTCTTCAGCCGACCTACAAGCTCCTGATGGGTATTCCAGGCAAATCAAATGCATTTGCTATCTCTAAAAAGCTTGGACTTCCGGAATACATCATAGAGAGAGCCCGTTCAGGCATCGACCAGAGTACCATCAATACAGAAGAGCTTATCGCCGATCTCGACAAGGCAAAGCGCGAGGCTGAAGCCGATAAGCTTGAGATTGAAAGAAACCGTAAAGAGATCGAAGAGCTGCGCGAAAGACTCTCCGCCAAGGAGAAGGCTGCCGAAGCAGAGAGAAAGAGGATCATTGATAAGGCCAAGGAAGAGGCCAGGGAGCTTCTTGAAAATGCCAAAAATGAAGCCGACAGCGCTATCCGTGATTATAACAAATGGCTGAAGAATCCTGCATCGGCTGATGCGAAGAAGATGGAAAAGCTTCGTACCGGTCTCCGTGAGAAGGCTGAGAAGATGTCTACCGGAAATAAAGGACTTTCAGGAGCAGCATCCGCTGCTTCAGGACATAAGAGAACAGATTTCCATATCGGCGATACCGTAAGGGTAATAAGCCTCGATACCGAGGGACATATACTTGAGCTGCCGGATGCAAAGGACATGGCACTTGTAGGCATGGGCATACTCAGTTCAAGGCTTCCTATCAGCGATCTTATGATCATTAACGATACGGCTGCCGAAAAAGTAAGCTACAAAAAAGCCGCCGGCAAGAGCTTTAACAAATCCTACACATTTAAGCCTGAGATCAATCTCCTTGGCAAGACTGTAGACGAAGCTATAGCTGAACTTGATAAATTCTTAGATGACGCTATGCTCTCACATGCCGAAAATGTACGTATCGTCCACGGCAAGGGAACAGGCGCACTGAGAAAAGGTATACACGAACATTTAAAGAGGCTTTCCTATGTGAAGAGCTTCCGCCTCGGCGAATTCGGCGAAGGCGACGCAGGTGTGACCATAGTTACATTCTGATTCTGTTACTTATTCAATCAGATATTTACCAACGGCCGCACTGCAAATGACACTATTAACTACTACTTCTACAGGGGGTATTATAAAAAATGACAAAGCAGAGAATACTTATAGTAGATGATGATGAGAATATTGCAGAGCTTATCTCTCTCTATCTCATGAAGGAATGCTTCGAAACGGAGATAGCCCTGGATGGTGAGACTGCTCTTGAAAAGGTAATAACCTTCCGTCCGGATCTTATCCTTCTGGATATAATGCTCCCGGGCATTGACGGCTACGAGGTCTGCCAGAGGATCAGAAAGAACCACAATACTCCGATCATCATGCTTTCCGCAAAGGGCGAGGTCTTCGACAAGGTGCTCGGCCTCAAGATGGGCGCTGATGACTATATCATGAAGCCTTTCGACTCAAATGAGCTTGTTGCAAGAGTTTACGCTGTTCTAAGACGTTCAGCTGCTCCGCAGACCGAGGATGACGATGACGAGAACAAGCCTATCGGTAAGGTCAACTATGACAGAGACGGTGAATTCGTTGAATATGATAATCTTATCATCAACATTTCCCACTACACGGTTACCCTTGAGGGGCATCACGTTGAAATGCCTCCAAAGGAGCTTGAGCTTCTCTACTTTATGGCAAGCCGCCCGAATCAGGTATTCACCAGAGAGCAGCTTCTGAATCAGCTCTGGGGCTACGAATTCATGGGTGACACAAGAACCGTTGACGTTCATGTCAAGAGACTCCGCGAGAAGCTCTCAGACAAATATAACTGGACTATTGCCACTGTATGGCGAATCGGCTACAAATTCGAGGTAAGATAAATGAAGCATTCAATATTTGACAGGATCTATCTGTCATTTCTCCTTATTTTGATATTGTCCTTCGCTATACTGATAACATTTACCAGCATTTCAACGAAGAAGGCGCTGACCTCCGAGAGGGAAGAGACTCTGACAAATGAAGCCCAGCTTATCGCTTCACAGACTCTTAACTCTTATGTTTCCGGCGCATTTGATGCAACTGACGTATCAAGGCTCTTTACCTACTACGCCGAGGTCCTTAACTCGGATATCTGGTATGTTGACAAGAACGGCGTGATAATATCAAGCTCGGAGAGTTCCAAGAGGGGCGAGCTTCCTAACAGTATCTACAAGATCTACGGTGCCTACAAGCTTAACAAGAAGCATACCGAAACCGGCAACTTCCACGGCATCTATGATCAGGATATGATATCCATCAATATCCCTCTTACCTACCAGAAATATGATGATGACAA
>ONVE01000158.1 GCA_900321215.1 uncultured Eubacterium sp.
GCTGCAGCTGCCTTGACGTCATCCTTTGTTGCTGCCGACATTCCGGTAACAGCAAGGAATTCATCGTACACCTTATTTACTGTTCCTGTTCCAATGATGAGCTGGAGCTGTCCGTTGTTCTCGAACATTCCCTTAACACCATCTACGTTCTCCAGAACTTTCCTGTTGATCTTTCCGTTGTCTTTGATAACAAGTCTAAGTCTGGTAGCACAATGCGCTGCCTGAGCGACATTCTCTCTGCCGCCGATATTGGCAACTATCTCTTCTGCACATTTTCTGTAATCAAGTGCCATCTTCCCGCCTCCTTTTTGAATACATAGTGAAATCGTTTTCAATATACATACATTATATTTTAAAAGTCCTATAAATGCAAGAGGCATTTTAGCAAAGTTTCAACATTTTGAATGCCTTTAGAAGACCGTCATCATCTACTGAAGGACATACAATATCAGAGATCTCTTTCAGTGCTTCAGCACCGTTCTCCATGCAGACACTTTTGCCTACTGTCTGTATCATTTCGAGATCGTTCATGCTGTCGCCAAAGCCGTATGTATCCTCGATTCCAAGTCCAAAATGTTCCGCGATCAGCCTCACTCCGAGGCCCTTATCAAACTTCCTGTTAACAAGTTCTCCGTTCAGACAATTATGTGCCTTAACCTCCTGCATGACAAACCTGAAATCCTTCTCCAGAAGGCTCTTCGCTTTGTCAAGCTGAGACATATCCGTACACATTACAACAACCTTATAGATAGGGCTTCCGTTGTATTCATGCATCGGCTTTATACCAAGGTTTTCTGAAAGGGCTTTTCTCCAGCGCTCGATCTCGCTGTTGCCCTCTCCCTGCTGTGACAGAAATTCGCCCATATTCTCGTCACCCCAGGAACCGTCCTTTGCCTCGATGGTACAGAAGACTCCGAATTCATGAAGCGATTCGAGAGCTATGTCTCTCTGTTCATCCGTCATAGGACAGTCATACAGCACCGTATCTCCGACAGTTACATATCCTCCGCCGCTTCCTACCACGCCGTCAAATCCGAACTTAAGCAGCGGACGGAGCATATCAAGATTTCTTCCCGTACAGAGAAATACTTTATTTCCCTTCGCCTGAGCTCCCCTAATAGCTTCAAGAGCACTATCCGGCGGGATGTTCTCACCAGGTCTGGTGAGTGTACCATCAATATCTACAAATATCAGTTTCATCCGTCAGACCGACCCCCTTTCAATGATCGAATAGCCAAGCTTGATCTGCTTTACATGCTTAGCCTTTTCCTGGTCATTTATCATTTCGAGAAGAAGATTACCTGCCTCCTTTCCGCATTCTTCATAATAAAATTCAGCGGTTGTGAGCTGCGGGTCAGTTATCATATCAGCCCAGCTGTCTCCGACTCCGACTATACTTATATCCTTTGGAATACGTTTTCCGGACTCTCTGGCAGCTCTCATAACCCCGTGAGCTATATGATCCGAAGCACATATTATTCCGTCCACCTCAGGATGTTCAGCCAGAAGCTTCATCGCAACCCTGTAGCCGCTTTCAGCGGTAAAATATGCTACATCGTAAGGATAATCCTTAACATTAAAGCCAAATTCAGCAAGTGCCTTCTCAACGCCCTTCTTTCTGGAACGTCCTGCTGCAGTATCCGACTCATTTACGCCGATATATGCAGGATGCTTTCTCTTCTTAAGCACAAGCGACGCCAGATCGTGCAGTGCATTCTCATCATCATGATAAACGCACGAAACGCCTTTAAAATTCTGCCCTGTTACGACTACCGGCACCTTACATTCATTTATCGTGTCCTTAAGGTGCGGAGTCAAAACAGTCCCCATAAGTATTATTCCGTCAAGACTGCCCTTCTGCATCGCTTCTATAAACTGAACCTCACGCTCCTTCTCACCGAAAGTGCAGCCGATCAGTGTAGAATAATTATTAACCTCAAGCCTTGAAACGAGTCCTGTAAGTATCCTTGACATCGAATGCGAGCTGATATCAGGTATGATAACACCAATATTGTCGCTCTTTCCGGTTCTCATGGTCTTAGCAAGAGCATTCGGTACAAATGAGGTCTTCTCTACTACCTTTTTGATCTTTTTCCTTTTTTCTTCACTGAGTGAGCCACCATTAAAATACCTACTGACTGCGGTTGTTGATACACCCGCCTGTTCAGCAACCTCTTTAATCGTCATAATGAAACACTCCTTTACATCACATTAAAATTTCGTCATAAGCCAGACAAAATCATTTGCAGGAACTCCTACTGCCTTGGCAAGCACCTTCTCGCCCGTAAGCATATCGTGGTATTCCTCCTCTTCATTTATCCATGCTGTCTCATCTTTATCGTTAAAATTGAAGAGCGCTATAAGCTTCTCGCCTCTATAGTATCTTCCGATACCGAGGATGTGATCGTTATAGGTCTCTACGATCCATGTGTCGGCGTCATTTTCAAACACCTTATTGCTTGTTCTGATCTTCGCAAGCCTGTTTATCGCATCAAATATCCTCTGCTCCCTGGTGCCCTTTTCCTTTCTTCTGGCTACGCTGTCCCAGTCAAGATGTCCTCTGTGAAGATTACGGCTGTCCTCCCTCTTGTCAGGATCGTCGTGGTAGCTGTAATCATTTTTCTGACCGATCTCATCGCCGCTGTAAAGAACAGGGATTCCGCTCTGGGTGAAAAGAAATGCATGAAGCATGATATCAAGCTTTATCGCCCTGTCGAGCTTATCTTCTCTTCCTTCATATTCCGCAGCCTCTATGCCGCAGAGTGAAGCTGTGGTTCCGCAGAGTCTTGCGTCGCCAAGCCTTGGATCATCATTGTAGAGCTCGCCTCTGGCGTCACTTCCATACCACGCGCCCTTAAGATAATCATTTAAATACTTCTTGTGAGCCACCTCTTCAATGCCGAACTGCGAAAGAAACTGATAATCAAGTCCCCAGCCGATATCGTCATGGCATCTGAGGTAATTTAAGAATACATACTGCTTCGGAAGCGCAAATACTATGCCGAGCTGATGCTTGAGCAGCCTTACGTCCTTTGTTGCAACCGTATGCCAGGTGCTCGCCATCGTTGTAACATTGTAAAGCATGTGGCATTCCGGCTTCTCCACTGTTCCGAAGTAAGGAACAACCTTGGAAGGCTCCATGACTACCTCGCCGAGAAGAAGTGTTCCCGGACAAACTATCTCAGCAGCCATTCTCATGATACGCACGAGCGTATGAACCTGCGGAAGGTTTCTGCAGTCTGTTCCAAGCGTCTTCCAGATATAAGGAACCGCATCAAGTCTGATGATATCCACGCCCTGATTGCAGAGGTAAAGCATATTGGCTGTCATATCGTTAAATACAACAGGATTTCTGTAATTCAGATCCCACTGATAAGGGTAAAATGAAGTCATTACGACCTTCTTCGCCTCATCGCACCAGGTGAAATTGCCCGGAGCTGTTGTCGGAAATACCTGAGGAACGGTCTTCTCAAACTGATTCGGAATATCCCAGTTATCATAGAAGAAATATCTGTCCTGATACTCCTTCTCGCCCTGCTTAGCACGCTTTGCCCACTCGTGGTCCTCGCTGGTATGATTCATTACAAAATCCAGACATACGCTGATTCCCCTTGAATGACAGTCCTCTGAAAGCTTTGCAAGATCCTTCATCGTACCGAGGTTCGGCTGTACGGTCCTGAAATCCGAAACCGCATATCCGCCGTCGCTTCGTCCCGGAGGGCTGCATAACAGCGGCATAAGATGTATGTAATTCACTCCAACCTCTTCAATATATCCGAGGTGCTTTCTGACACCCTTCAGATCACCTGCAAATGCATCCGTGTACATGAGCATGCCGAGCATCTCATTTCCGGAAAACCAGTCATCCACGACCTCTCTGCCGAGGTCCCACAGCTTAAGTACGTCGCTTCTCTCCGTATAATACTGATAAAGCATATCACAGAAATATGAAAAAGCCTGCTCGTCATTGTTGTAAAGTTCTGAATATAACCATTTCATTTCGTCATAATACTTTTCAATACGGTCAGTGAAGGTTTTGTCCCATTTTTTCTTATCCATATCTCCTCCATAAATATTGAATTTTTATTGTTATCGTTTTCACTATGCTTTTATTTTTTCCCACATATTACGCAAGGTAACATGTGGGACCTGCTAAAGTATATGTTATCATATTACAGGAAAATATACCATAAATTTTTTACGGAATTTTATGAGTTTCCACAGTTGTTTTCAGCATTTGACTTTTGCAGCTAGTATCTGCAATTAAGGGTTACAATTCTCTCTTCGCCCGGAGCTATATCTTTAAGGCGGGTAAATGCAGAAAGTCTTGCGCCCGGCTCAGAGATATCTTCAAACAGACGGTAGCTTCCGTCAGGGCGTTTGTAAATTTCTACCACGTAATCCGAAGATGTATCACCGGTGTTTTTTACA
>ONVE01000111.1 GCA_900321215.1 uncultured Eubacterium sp.
GAATGTGATGTATGACTGTGTTCCTTCAGCTGGAAGTGGTTCTGCAACCTTTTCCTTAACTACCGGCTCATCCTCATGCTCACCGAAGTGAGAAACTGTAAATGTTACTTCTACTGATTTAACCCCTGTAAGCTGATCTGCTGTCCAAAGCATTGCTGTTGCACCTGCAGCATCCTGCTCGCATCTTGTGTCCTTTGCAATTGCTCCGCTGTCATCTGTTGGCTTGTTCCACTCATTGTACAGGTTTACTCTTGTGTCGATTCCTGCACCATCAGCTGAACATGTGTAGCTGTAGCCCTGAAGTGTGATAGCCTCGCCATTCAGCTTGATCTCATCAACTGTGATGATTGACTTGTTACCCATAACCTTCTCACCGTTCTTTACCTGAAGAGCATTGAACTGTGCAAGGTTCTGAGCCTCTGCTGCCTCCATGGATACGGTATATGTACCGTCACCTGTGATTTCTGCAGTTGTGTAGGTAGCTTCATAATCTGCCCAATCAGTATTGTTGATTGAAAGATATGCTGTGCCGTCTGCATAACTGTCGATGTCCTGTGCAGCTTTTACAAATCCGCCAGGTACTGTAGAGATTGCAAGTACGCCGGCAAATAAAACTGCGGACACTTTTCTTAGAAATTTCTTCATATCCATCCTCCTCTAATGATGTAGATGCATTTTAGCACCCTTTGAAGTTTCGGTCATAAGGCGGATGTCACATAGTGACCCCCTCCCAGTGACACATATGCTTTTGCACTGTCTAAATTTTATCAATATTACCCTAATAAATATACCTTACATTTTGCACTTTATTTGCTCTAAAATTTAGTGTGATAAAGCATACATTTTTATCATTTTTCTACAAGAGGAAGACGTATTTCAACCTTTGTTCCTTTGCCGTATTTACTGCTTATCTTAACGCCGTATTCTTCGCCGAATTTAAGCTTGATCCTCTGATTGACATTTACTACTCCAATGTGGGTTCTGTCCAGATTCTCGAAATCATTCATATTTTCAAGGATACTGCCCAGTTCCTCCTCTGTCATTCCGCAGCCGTTGTCCTCCACAAGAAGCTTTATCTCCTTGTCGATCACAGCCTTGATACTGATATGTCCGTTCTCCTCCATCTCTTCCATGCCGTGAACGTAAGCATTTTCAACGAAAGGCTGGATCACAAACGGCATTACCATATATCTTCGGGCCGCCTCCTTGTCATATTCAAGCTCTGCCTTTATTCTGTCGCCGAAGCGGTAGTCCTGAATCTTGATATAGCAATCTATCTTGTCCATCTCCCACTCCAGAGTCTTAAGGTCGCTTCCAACATCAAGAGATCCTCTAAGCAGCTTTGTCAGACGCACAGAGATATCTTCTATCTCCTTCTCTTTATTGATCATTGCGAGCATTCTGATATTTTCAAGTGTATTATAGAGGAAATGAGGATTTATCTGGGTTGCCAGCATTTTAAACTCGACATCCTTCTGTCTTGAGTAAAGCTGCTCCTTCTGAAGCCTCTCCTCAGCCGCTGCTTCACTGAGCCGCTGCATATCGGTGACCATTTTGTTCATGTCATTATAGAGGTCCCAGATTTCATCCTTGGCATCACCAATACCGGTTTCAGAGATATCGTAATTCTTCTCGGTAACATTATGCATAGCCTTGCCGAGCGCACTGATCCTCTTCGAAAACCAGCTATTCAGGAAAAATATCGCGAGAAGCATGATGATAACACCGCCAATTATCGGGAAGACAGACCTTCTTGCAGCTCCTCTTGTCATCTCAAGTATCTCTTCGTATGGCCTCATTACATATATTTCATAATAATCTTCTGAATATCTCGGGACTATCTTCACGCTGGACACATAGAATTTTTTGTCATTATATCTGAAAAATACATCCTTCCTGCTATCCTGTGCAAATTCAATGATCTGCTCGAGAAGATCTTCGTCAACATTAAAGTTTGCGTGAACTATATCCTTACCGTTTAAAGCCGTACAGACAAGCTCATCACTGTTATCAACAAATTTATTGGTAAGCGACGGATCGATCGTGATACTGATGATACCCGCCATATTCTTGTCTCTGGTATAAAGAACCCTTGTAAGTCTGAGGCTTCGCCTGCCGGTAGCTACATTTGTAAGGTAGGACCAGTTTGGAAGGCCCGAATTCTCAACGGTATTCCGGTACCAGTTTTTATCTTTTATAGTATCAGAGAGAAGTCTGAAATTCTTGTTATCAACTCTGTCAACAACGCCTTCATTTACATAGATACACACGGTAGAAATACTGTCATAATAGATATTTATGTAGTCGGACAGAGTCTTGAACCCTCTGAAGTCGATAAGGATATCCTGATCAGCACCCGCAATAGGGATACCTATCTTCTTCGTCTCACTATCAAAATATATCTTCTCCGACAGCTCAACCGCAAGATTCATGCTGTTCTCAAGCTCCTCCTTCTCATCCTCAAGCTTACGAAGCTCTTCCTTCTTCTGCATGTCTATAAGAGAATTTCTGGCGGAATTAAACATTATGATACATACTACTACAAGGGGCAGCAGGCATCCTATCGCATATACAAGGATCATCCTCTGCCTGAGCTTAAGATTACGTATCAAATCTCTAATTCCGCCAAATATCTTCATCAGTATTTACCTTCTGCTATATAGTCTCTATGATCATTACATCATTATGCTTAAGCGTAAGCTTCTCGCCCTTCTTAAGGCTTCTGCCGCTAAGGAGCTCTGTTCCGTCCTTGTCAAGAACAGCGCTTCTATCATCCTTCGAATGATTGATGATGAAAGTATACTCTTTATCCTCTGAGAAACGCCTTGTTATCTCAAGTCCGTCAAACATTTCTTCAGAGAAGCCGTCTCTTCCCTCCGCAGGATCCATAACTCCGGAGATTCCCTTCTCCTTTGTTATATCATAGATGAGCCTGTCGTAAAAGCCTTCACCGGACTCGGTTCCGACATAATAAGCCTTTCCTTCTCCAAATGAATTCTTCGTTATAACAGCCTCTCCGCTGTAGAAATCCTTCTCATATCTTCCGAGAACCTCTGCGCCCTCAGGCCTTATGATATCACAAAGCACCTTTGCAGGCATGCTCTTTCCATCATAAGTAAATGAATTCTCCTCACCCTCAGGAAGTGCATCACTTTCCTCAACCCAGATACCGAGTATATCTCTCAGCTTTCCCGGATATGCGCCGTACACAAGGTCGCTGTCTCCGACATACCCGCTGAAATACGTGGTAACGAAGCTTCCGCCATTTTTTACAAACTCACTGATTTTCTCGTCATAGCCATCCTTGACCATGTAAAGTATAGGAGCGATGACAAGATCATATCTGTCAAGGCTGTCGGATGTGCCTATCACATCACACGCTATATGTCTCTTATGAAGTGCATTATAATATCTGTAAAGCTCTTCATGATAATCTATCAGTATGCTCGGTCCGGCAGAATATGATATGCCCCACCAGTTATCCCAGTCGAAGACTATCGCTGCCTTTGGCTTCGCTAATGAGCCGAGTGTTCTGTCTCCAAGTCTGTCCAGCTCCTCTCCAAGAGCCGTAATCTCACGGAAAACTCTCGTATCCTCGCTTCCTGCATGATCTATCACCGCACCGTGATATTTCTCGCAGGCACCTATGCTTCTTCTCATCTGGAAGAACATCACTGTATCCGAACCGTGAGCGACAGCCTGATAGCTGAGTCGTCTCATATCTCCAGGACGCTTAAGCTTATTATATGCATGCCAGTTTGTAACGCTCGGCGTCTGCTCCATAAGGCAGAAAGGCTTATCCCTCTTAAGTCCTTTGATAAGTTCATGCGAAAGCGCTATATGTCCGTCCGGCTCATCCGGTCCCGGATAGCTGTCCCAGGAAGCAAAATCAACGAAAGGCGCCCATTTATGATAATCCAGCGGATAATAAAAGCCCATCATATTTGTTGTGATCGGAGTATCCGGAACATATTTCCTTATAGCATCATACTCCAGTCTGTAGCAGTTCAGTATGCTTTCACTGTTAAAGCGTCTGTAATCTAAGGAGATGCCCTGAAATGTAGTCCTCTCTCTTCCATACATGCTGAAATGCTCTGTCAGCTCGCTCGGAAGCACTATATCATCAAAATCATAAAATGTATGTCCCCAGAAAGCACTGTCCCAGGCTCTGTTTACTTCATCTATGGTCTTATATCTATCCTTAAGCCATACTCTGAAAGCCTTCTCACAGTTTTCGCAGTAGCATTCGCCGCTGTATTCATTTGAGATATGCCATGCCACGATCGAAGGATTGCTGCCGTAACGCTCTGCCAGCTTTCCGGCAAGCCTTGCCGAATACTTCCTGAAAACAGGGCTGTTCGGGCATGAATTCTCTCTGCCTCCAAACTTATGCTTTCTTCCCTGAATATCCGTTCTGAGTACCTCAGGATATTTTCTTGCCATCCATGCCGGATGTGTTGCTGTAGATGTAGCAAGACAGATCTTAAGTCCATTCTCTGAGCAGAGCTTAATGATCTTATCAAGCTTTTCAAAATCATATACATTCTCACTTGGCTGAAGTGCTGCCCACGAGAATACATTTAGTGTAACAATATCGATATGCGCTTTCTTAAACATGCGCATATCCTCCTGCCATACCTCTTCCGGCCACTGCTCCGGATTATAATCACCGCCATAGGCAATCTTATTATGATCAAATATTCTCTTCATCTGATAGATACCTTTCGTATAATACTTAAAACTTCATTTCACCACATAATATATATGCCTGCTAAGCTATAAAATATATAACTATGCAGGCATATATATGCTTGTTATAAAAGTATAACACGCAGTAAGTTTATTTGTAAATTTTAATTATACCCTTTTAAATACAGGTATTACATCTATCGGTGCAGGTACTGTTATATCGCAGCCGCCTGATACGATCTCTCCGGTCTCGATATTCTGCCACTTTCCTGCAGGAAGGTAGAGGGTTCTTTCTGTTGCACCTGCCTCGAAGATAGGAGCAACAAGATAATCAGGTCCGAACATATACTGAAGAGGAAGATTCCAGCACTTCTCATCTTCAGGGAACTCGTAGAACATTGTTCTGATAAGAGGAGCACCTGTACGTGATGCCTCCTTCATAAGTCCTGATATATAATCCTTAAGTGAAAGACGAAGGTCAAGATACTTTCTCATTATCTTGTAAGCCTCTTCTCCGTAGCTCCAAAGCTCGTTTGGCTGGCCTGTATGGAGATATCCACCGCCGAAATCACGGTTATCAAGCGGTTCGATATCATAAGGTCCTCTGTCGCCATGCATTCTGAAGATCGGGCAGAATACGCCGAACTGATACCATCTGAGGAGAAGTTCAACAAATTCAGGATCATTTACGTCCTCTGTCATGAAGCCGCCGATATCTGTTGTCCACCATGGAATACCTGCAAGACCGATGTTCTGACCAGCGATAACCTGATCCTTAAATGCAGTAAAGTTACTCTGAACATCGCCTGTCCATACAAGAGTTCTGTACTTCTGGCTTCCAACCCATGCAGAACGTACAAGATTTACAAAGTTGTCGTCTCCCTCTGCTGTAAGTCCGTCAGAAAATGCCTGAACATACTTCTTTGGATATTCGCAGCTTACCTTGGAAGCGCGTCCTGTATAATATCTGTAATTATCAAAATCATACTTTACAAGATCCGGCTCAGAGTTATCAAGCCAGAAAAGATCTATACCGAGATCTCTGTAGTTCTCCTTGCACTTGTCCCATACAAACTTCTGAGCTTCAGGGTTGAAGAAATCAACTGTACCGCAATCCCCCTGATAATCATAGGTCTGATCTGAACCATACTCAGTTGTAACAAGAAGTCCCTTCTGATCAAGTTCATAATAATTGCAGCCTCTCTTATCTACTGAAGGCCATACGGATACCATTACCTTTGTGCCCATTCCATGAAGCTCATCAAGCATAGCCTTTACCTTGTCATGTGGCCAGTAGGTCTCATCGAAGCGCCACTCGCCCTGATATGGCCAATGGAAGAAGTCGATTACGATAACATCAAGCTTGATACCAAGCTCCTTATATTTACGTACAACCGAAAGCACCTCTTCTGGTGTACGATATCTTAATTTGCACTGCCAGAGTCCGAGATAATCCTCGCTCATTACAGGTGTTCTTCCGACACACTCAGTATAATTCTCAACAAGCTCTGCCGGCTTATCTGCAACAGTGATCCAGTAATCCATCTCATCTGTCTCATCAGCAACCCACTTTGTGATGTTATTTCCAAATGTAACCTCACCGGTTGCAGGATTATTCCAGAGCATACCATAACCCTTGCTTGATACAAGGAAAGGAACCGATACCTGTGAATTACGCTGCTCAAGAGGCATTACGCAGCCCTTGATATTAAGAAATGGCTGCTGATACTGACCCATACCGAAAAGCTTCTCTTCCGGATCAGACTCAAATCTGACCTCAAGTTTGAATGCATCAGATGCCTTTGACTTATACTCTCTTGATTTTGTCTTAAAGCAGATAGACTCTTTTCTGATAGATCCGCCGTAAAAGCTGTAATACTCCTGAAGTATGAGTTCAAACTTTCCTTCAGCATTTTTCTTGTAGAAGCATACGATACCAACCTCATTTACTGTTGCCTTGATATCTCCGTTTACGATTTCTGCTGAATTTTCTCCGATACTGATCTCTGCATTTTTCTTAACCTCCTCGGTAAGCGCATGATCATTCTCCGGTATATTTCTCAGGATTGTAGATCTTACTCTGAGAGCATTCCTGCCCCAGCCTTCGATTCTGAGCGTTTCTCTGTGAAGCTTACAAATAAGCGCATTGTCTTCCTTATTAAAAAACATATTAAACCTCCTAAATATATAGTTTTTTACTTTGTTTCTACCTTAACGACTACAGGGAATTCACGATCCTTTACTATACTCTTCAAATGAAGTCCCTTGTCATCCGTCGTATATGTGAGTTCCGAATCGGATCCCAGAATGGATACATTTTTGATGATTCCGAAGAAATCCGGAACATCCTTGTTGTCTGATTTACCGAGCGACCTGATGTTTACATTTCCGTCCTCCGGATATTTCATGACAAATGCATATATACAGCCATGTCCTGCAGTGAAGCGCATATCCTTTTCGGTATATACCTTCTCCTTGCCGTCAGCAAACTGTCCGTCATTATCCTCTGTCGGACCTTCCTTGCTTCTTCTCCAAGGCTTGCTGTTTATCACAGCCTCTTTATTTACATCCATCCATCTGCCGAGATCCATAAGTATCCTTCTGTCTCCATCCGGTATCGAGCCGTCAGCCTTAGGTCCGATATTCAGAAGAAGATTTCCGTTCCTGCTCACAACATCTATCAGCGTTGCGATGATCTCATAGCTGCTCTTATAATCCAGGCTGTCTGTGTAGCACCATGAATTTCTGGCAACAGCCGTGTCGGTCTGCCAAGGATAAGGCTTTGCCTCCGCGAAGCTTCCTCTTTCGATCTCAACTATTCCTGTGCCAAATGAAAGCGCATCATGCTTGTAGCAGACTGCAACATTTCTGCCCCATTTTACTCCCTGGTTATAGTAATATGCCATCAGCTTAACCATATAAGGTTTAAATGCCTCATGGATTATCCACCAGTCAAAATATAAAAATGCAGGCTTATATTTATCAATTATCTCAACTGTCCTGATAAGCCAGTCTGTAAGATATTCATCGCTTGGATAAGGTTCGCTGAACATATCAAAATTATCAGGTTCAGGCATGGCCGGCCAGTAGAAATCTCCCAGCTCCATCGGATCCTTTATATCACTCTCGAAGTTCCTGCCGTTTCCCATGAACCACCAATGCTCCGCTCTGTGGCTCGATGTGCAGAAGATAAGTCCCTGCTTCTCGGCTTCCTCCTTAAGCTCTCCAAGTATATCTCTGTGAGGTCCCATATCAAATGCATTCCACTCTGACAACTCGCTTTTATACATCTGAAAGCCATCATGATGCTCTGCAACCGGACATACGTATCCGGCGCCCGCTCCCTTAAAGAGCTCTATCCATTCCTTCGGATCAAACTTTTCAGC
>ONVE01000159.1 GCA_900321215.1 uncultured Eubacterium sp.
ATTTCCGTTCTTACCCCAAGTGAACGGTCCGTGATTCTTGCACACGCAGCCCGGAACATATATCGGATTTATACCATCCTTCTCAAATCTCTCAACGATCGACAGACCTGTATTCTTCTCGTAATTCTCTTCTATTTCCTCAGCCGTAAGATTCCTTATGCACGGAATACTTCCGTAGAAATAATCGGCGTGCGTCGTGCCATAACACGGAATATCCAGGCCTGCCTGAGCCCAGGAAACTGCAAAGGTTGAATGTGTGTGAACAACTCCTCCGATACCCGGAAATGCCTTATAAAGCTCCAGATGAGTAGGCGTATCTGTAGAAGGATTCATTTTACCCTCTACCTTGTTGCCGTCAAGGTCCATAATGACTATATCATCCGGCGTCAGCTTATCATAATCCACGCCGCTCGGTTTAATGGCAAAAAGTCCACTCTCTCTGTCAATCTCGCTGACATTTCCCCACGTAAATGTGATCAGTCCGTATTTCGGAAGAAGCATATTTGCTTCATAAACTCTCTTCTTCAGTTCTTCAAGCATTTTTCTCTTTCGTCCCTTCTTATTAGTTTCCCCTCTTAACCAGTTTTCTCTCAGGGTTAAAGAACAGATAATTCACTGCCCAGAAAGCCGCTCCGCAGACTACAACCACCAATCCGAGAAGTGCATCATTTGCTGAAAGGTCGAAGAAGCCCTCGCCCTCTGCAGCCGAAAAGATTCCGTCCACGCTCCACATCAGCGCAGCACCAAAATACATAAAAACAAGATTAATAAACTTATACTTCGGGTCTCTGAATTTAAAGCGCCAGAGCACCGCTGAAAATGCTGCAGCCGCAGCCGTTATTATAAGACACATAAAAAACTCCTTACTGCTTCTCTGCAACTGCTCTGTCTGTCTTCTTCTCTATGGAAGCCGAAACCAGAAGCATCACTACCCAGACTGCCGTAACAAGCCCGGCCATCGAGAATCCGACCGTAGCCATTTCCTTCAGCATTTCCAATGTTTCCTCCTTGGATTCCATCGCAGTAAGGAATGGGAACCACGGGACTACCTCGCCGTGCCATATATGCTCGATCAGAAGAAGCAACGCGCCTCCCCAGAGCATCTTTGTAAGCCATCCGAGCTTCCTTGAAAATGGAATATGTCCGGCCTTCACTACCTCTTCGCCGGCCTCCACCTTCTTTTTCTCTTTCTTCTCCTCCGATTTTTTAATAGCTGTAACTGCTGCAGCCTCAGCAACCGACACTAAAAAACATGCCATAATACTACCTCCTGCTGTTGAAACTTTTATTTAAAACTCTTAAAGAAATCACACTGCTCATCATTGCATTTTTTTGCAGCCTCTGACCTTGAGTCACAGTGAAATACATGATAAAGCGCATTTTCTGCATTTCCGTATAATTTGAATGTAAATGGAACCCTCACCTCCACCAGTCTCTCTACAAGCAGTAAAGACTGATCCTTAAGGAAATCATCCTGAGCCGTTACTATACAGGTTTCCGGGAAATCCGAGTTGATATGCGGAAGTACATTTACCTTCTCCATCTCTTCCTTTGTTCCCTGCCCGGCCAGTATCTCCTTAAGCAGTACTTTATCGCCGTCAGAATATATCTTGTTATCATGTTCAAAGCTGTATTTGCCGAAATTCAGTCCGACAGCCCGGAGCCTAAAGCCTTTCGGAAAATCTATACCCAGGCTCTTTGCATAAGCCGGATTGGTCGAAGCTGCGGTATATATCGACAGAAGGTGTCCGCCCGCCGAATCACCGACCGCGAAAAGCCTGTTTAAATCCATACCGTAATGCTCTGCATTTTTATAAATATAATGCATCACAAGGTTAATATCCTCTACAGCGGCAGGGAACTTAAATTCCGGTGCAAGTCTGTAGGTAAGATTGACCACTGCAAAGCCCCTCTCGGCAAGTCCCATGCAGTAGAACTGATAAGTTTCTTTGGTTCCGTATACCCACGCGCCTCCGTGAACGTTCACTATCACAGGAATCTTTCTTCTGCTTTCAATCTCCTGAGCCTCAGAGTCAAATACATCCGTACTCTTCTGCTGAAGTCTTCTTTCCTCCGCAAAGCTCTTCGGCATATAAATGTCCATAAGCTGCCAGGCCTTATCGCTGCCGTAACATATATCGTCAAATCTTACTATATCGTCCGGCGTGGTAAGTCCGGCGTCGCGTCTATCATCATTTTCCTTATATTCTTTCCTTATCGCATCTGTTACTTCACTCATTTTATCTCACCTGTCATTTATTTGAAAATTATCCTTAAAACCAAGAAAACTGATTCGAAGGTAAGAGTATATATCCTTATCGAACCAGTTTTCTTGAAACAACCTATTTATCTAAAATCTTCTGAAGTAATAACCTTTTTACCGGTATCACCGTTTGATGACTCTCTGTCATCGCACTTCTTCATTACTGTATCAATATAGTCCAGGAATCTGTCTATATTGCCGACTTCCATGGTTCCAAGTACACCCTTGAATCTGTCAATGATGCTCTTATCTGCCTTGTAGCCTTTCTCCTTAACGTAACCCTTAGCGATGATAGACATTCCTCTCTCTTTGATCTTATGGATATCGATGAGGTATACGAACTCATCAACAACCTCCTGATTCTGCTCGAAGAATCTTGCGAGGGAATCGATCTCACCTGTAAGAACTACTACATAATCATTTGCATCTGCGCCTGAATCCTTGATAACCTCAACCAGCTTCTGCGGAGAAACAAGTCCGGCATTCTCAATGATAAGGCATCCGCCCTTGAGACCCTGAAGCTTCTCAAGACCGATCTTGTTGAGCTGCTTAGCCTTGATCTTAGCGATCTTGTCTGACTTAACAAAACCAAGTTCAAAATAACTTCTTGCAAGATCCTCACCAACTCTGTTGGTACCGAATCCGTTATGTCCAAGAATAACCAGGTTCTTTGATGTTTCAGGATGTGACTGAATAGAACTGATAGCAACCCTGATATCATCACCTGTCTTAACAAGCTTGAGATACTTGCTGAGGTAGATTGGAAGTTCAGGACCTTCATCAGTTGCGATCTTCTCACCTGTTACCGGATCGATAGATGCATTCTCTTCTGCCTCTTCCTCTGCATCCTGCGCAGCTCTCTTCTTAGCCTGCTCAGCTCTTCTCTTAACTTCTTCCTGATACTTTCTATCCTTTTCCTGATCAGCCTTTGTGCCGACCTCTCCGCTTGCAACCTTTCTTGCTTCCTCAGCCTTCCTAGCTGCAGCTTTCTTCTTCTCTGACTTAGCCTTGCTTGCTGCAAGTCTTGCAGCTTCATCTGCTTCTTTCTTGGCCCTGGCGTCTGCCTCACGCTTTGCCTTGGCCTCCTTGGCGGCTTCCGCCTCTGCCATCAGCTTGGCAACCTCCGCCTGCTCCTTAGCTCTCTTCTGGGCCTGCTCCTCAATGAGCTTCTTCTGCTCTTCTTCAGCCGCTTTCCTTGCCTCTTCTTCAGCCCTTCTTGCTTCTTCCTCTGCAGCAAGTCTTGCTGCTTCATCTTCAGCTCTCTTCTTCTTAGACATTCTACGAAGAATATTCTTCAGCTTCTGAAATACATTTGTAAACGGTTTCTTCTTCTCTTTTTCGTCTTCCATAGTCACAGACCCTCCTGAAATTAACTGAAATATATTATCCTGTCCGGGAATGATTCCTCCACAAATACCGGTATCCCGACAGGCAGAAAATTTTAAAGACCGGTGTGCAAATAGACCCTGCACAACCATATTCTATTTTAATCTAAAATTCAAAATATATCAATTACAAGATTGAAATATTTCGAAAAATTTTTGATTTTTTTCTTAAAATTTAATAATTATTTGTCCGTTTTTTTACTCTCATTTTTTTCGGACATTTTTTTAGTACACAGTGATCTCATACCCGGCTTCAAAAATCTCTCCCGAAGCAAGCTTATTTCCATATTCTCTGTGCGTAAGCTCCATATCAAAATCCGTTCTGTCAGTTCTGCCGTACCACGGCTCTATGCAGACAAATGGAGCCTCCTTGCCCGCCGGTGACCAGATTCCAAAAAGCGGTGCATCAAAGCTTACGGTAAGATAATCCTTGCCATCCTTATCGGAAAGCGAAACCTTCTTAATATCCGTATGCTCGATTATCAGTGCATCCTCCAGGAAAAGCTCTTTTGCAGGCTTAAGCAGTCCGCCGTCAGACAGCTTTATCTCCTTGGTCCTTTCTGACAGAAGACCATTATCAAGAATTCCTGCGGTAAAGCTATCAGCGCCATAGAATTTTATAACACTGTCCTTATCTCTCAGATTAAATGCAGGATGTCCGCCTATAGAAAAATGCATCTCCCTGCTGTCCGTATTCTCAACGCGCCATTCAACCGTCAGAGTTTTCCCCTTCAGCCTGTAGCTGATCGTAAGCTTAAAATCAAAAGGATAAACCTTAAGCGTATCCTCGCTCGATGTAAGCACAAAGCTTATCTCATCATCAGAAGCTGATTCCACAGCAAACTCACTGTCTCTCGCAAAACCATGCTGGGACAGACTGTATTCCTTGCCGTCATAATAAGACTTCTTATCTTTATAATTACCTACAACCGGAAAAAGCACCGGTGATACTCTTCCCCAGTAAGCAGGATCTCCGCACCACATATATTCTTCTCCTGTGGTCTTATCCTTAAGAGATCTCAGTTCTGCACCATGCTGAAGAAAACCGGCTTTCAAGAATTCATTTTCGATATAATACATACCCCACCCCCATCGGATTCCCGGACAAAATGATCTGCAAATGAAAACGTTCACAATAAAATGGAATCCTCTTCTTATTAACTACATTTCTATTCTACAACACATTCCGAAAATAAACAACCCGAATTACCCGAAAAAGCAGCAAACAAAAAAAGTGGCATAGACCCTTTTTACCGGATCTATGCCGCTTATATTTAGATATTCAGTACTCTCTGATAATCCTTACAGATTATTCTGCTCCCTCAGCAACTCCTGTTACTGTAACGATATTACTGTAGATTGTTCTGTCACCATCTGTGATCTTACATCTATACTTCTTACCGTCTGCGAAAGAAGCTGTAACTGTGAATCTTAAGATTGATTCCTGATTTCCTGCAGCTGTACTGTTAACCCACTTGCCTTTTGCGTTAAGCATCTGCCACTGATACTGTGGATCAACACCTGTTGCCTTTGTGTAAAGCTTTGCAAGCTTTCCGTACTCTACGGTTACGTCTACAGGCTGCTTAACGATCTTAGTCTTGATTGAGAGAGTAACTGCATTTGAGTACTCAACCCACTTACCATTTGTAACCTTACAACGGAACATATATCCGTCATACTTAGCTGACTTAGCAGTTACTGAAAGTGTAGTTGTTGTATTTCCTTCTGCACCACTGTTAACCCACTTCTCACCGCCGTTTGTGCTTACCTGCCACTGATATGTAGCAACTGATGATCTTGATTTAATAGTAAACTCCGCTATATCATTGATTGCTACTGATGCATTCTGTGGCTGTGAAGATATAACTGCAACTGTTGTTAGAACAACTGATGCCGAATTTACTGTACCTGCAGCATTTGAAACAAGGCATCTGAAGCATCTGCCGTTAAGTGTATCTGTTGCTCTTATAGTGATCTTATCTGTTGTACATCCATCAGCACCACTTGTCTTCCATGTATTACCGCCGTCTAAACTTACCTGCCACTTGTACTCAAGGTTTCTGCCTGTTGCAACAACTCTGAATACGCCATTACTTCCTCTGATAACCTTAGCATCAGAAGGAGACTTTGTGATCACAGGTTTTGTAGCCCAACCTGCATAAAGTACTGTATCCTCTTCGATAGCTGTTTCAGGATCAAATGCCTCGAGGCAATCCTCATCTGTATACCATCCATCGAATACATACTCATTATCATTTGACTCAACAGTTTCAGGTAATGTGATTTTCTCACCCGGAGCTGTGAAGATTGTTTCAGGAGCTACTCCATAATCGCCTGCATCAAATGATACCTCAAGAACATCACCTGTCCTGTAGAGATAGAAGTCATCGCATGTTCCCCATGCACCGCCTGCATATTCACAAGTGAAACCAACTGTAACCTCAGTTTCGTCAGCAGGTACTACGATATTCTCAATCTTAGGATTCTGCCAATTAGCCCAGTCTGCAAGTGTGTAGCCTTCTGTTGTCTCATCATCACCAATCTTTACAAATATATTACCTGTTACATCCTTAAGTCCCTGGAAGTAACCTGTAAAGTCATATACACCCTTATCAAGAGTAACTGTCTGCTGAACTGTAAAGCTCTGTGCGCTTCCATTATAGAAATGGAAGGTATGAGTTCCTTCATGCTTATCATCAGTAGTAGTTACCTTATCATTTGCATTCGTTCTGGTGATATCCCATCCTGTCTCACCATCCTCAAAGCTTCCGTTTGTAAGGAAGTTCTTAGGATTTACGGTAAGCTTGCATACTGCATCGTAATCCACTTCACCGATAGTAACTTTTCCGTTGATGGTAAACTCACCAGGTCCCTGCTCGAGGCAGAAAGAAATAATCTCTTGATCCCATACCACATCAACTTCTTCTTCCTTGCCGCTTGCGTATGCTGCAGTAACCTTTTCAGGCATTACAAG
>ONVE01000033.1 GCA_900321215.1 uncultured Eubacterium sp.
ATTTGGCGAAGCTGTTAGAAGAATATTTTATCTAAGAACTGTACAAAAAGAAGTGTAATATGTTCTAAACAATCAACATTAGGGAAGTAGGAATAAATTTTTAGTGAATCATAGACAAATGTGGAATCACTCCGAACGACAGAATATTTAAACCTTACAAGTGTATAAAGCACTTACAATTGCTGTGACGGTTTAAATGTGCCTACAATTTGAAAAAATCCTTAGTAGTAAGAAAATTCGTTTTACTACTATTTCCACTACTAACAGGTAGTCACAACTTGCTAAATTATGCTATAATTTGCCTAGTTGACACACGAATAAAATTTCAACCAATATCCCGGAAGTGCCCTGTAAAACTGGGCGTTTCAGGGCAAAAAGGAGTAAATCAAAACTATGATTAAAGTCTTATTTGTATGCCACGGCAATATATGTCGATCGCCTATGGCGGAGTTTGTATTTAAAGATATGGTAATTAAGGCGGGACTTTCAAAAGAATTTTATATTGAATCAAGGGCAACGCATACGGATGAAATCTGGGGAGACAGAGGAAATCCGGTATATCCGCCGGCGAAGAAGATTCTTATGGAGCATGGCATTTCCTGCGAGGGGAAGAGGGCGATGCTTCTGACAGAGAGTGATTATGATGAGTATGATTATATCATCGGAATGGATGCAGAGAATCTCAGGTGGATGCACAGGATACTTAAAACTGAACATAGGGAGAAGGCTTCTGGTGAAAAGACCCCGAAGGATTATCTGGATAGAAGAGGGGAGAAGATTTCTCTTTTGATGGATTATACTGATCGGCCGGGAAGTGTTGCAGATCCATGGTATACGAGAGATTTTGCAACAACCTACCGCGATGTAGTTGAAGGCTGTGAAGGGTTGCTTCAGTATTTCAGAGATAGCGGAGCGTTATAAAAAAAGTATATGGAAACAACAGATATAAGCTATATTTGGTCGACATAATACATCAAGGCGCTAGCAAAAAAGGGAAGATGCACTAAACATAAATGCATCTTCCCTTTTTAATTCATTATTTTACCCCACATTTCTTAGCGGCGGTCAGTGTAAAGTATCCTTTCTTCAGCTTTTCAGAGAGAGAAGCTGCATTTGATTTCATTGTCTGGTACTCTTCATCTGACATTGAAGCGATAATTCCCGGAATTTCTCTCATGGAACCTATAAGGATTCCGACGTTGTTTTCTTTGACGAAATCAGCGAGGGCGGCTTCCTTCCATATGATGACCGGTATTCCGGAGGCAAGATAGAGAGAAGTCTTGTGAGGGTTGTTGATCCTGAGGTAATTACCGAAGGCACCGCTGCACTCGTCAGCAGATTCACCGTCCCACACGAGACCGAAGCTTCCGTTAAGATTAAATGGAAGCTCATCCGGCATGAATGAGCCCTTGTAGAAGATATTATCCTTCGGGCTGTCTTCATAATTTAGACCATAAAGATTGAACTGAACATCATCAGGAAGGTTATAAACATAGCTTGCCTTAAGCCTGCTGAGGTTTCCTGCAATGATTACCGGCATGGTCCTTTCATTTTTTCTTTCAGGAACTCCGTCAGGCGCCTGATCCGGAATTATATAGTCGAAAATGTCAAGGGAGACAAGCTTTCGGCTGTCGTATCCGAGTTCAACCATCTTCTCAAGCATCGATTTGTTGTGAACGATGATCCTGTTGCCAAAATGAAGGGCCTTCTGCTCAATCTCGATTCTTTTCTTCTTCATTTTGTTCATATTTTCATAACCGCCTGCGGCATATCTCAGGTAGTCAAGATCGTGAATCAGAAATACTATACGCGCGCCTCTTTTCCTTATATCTCTTAAGACAGACGCAAGAAAAAGGCTGTGCTCAATGGTTGGATACTGGATGAAGATAGTATCGCCCTTTCCGATGTGTTTGGTCTTCTCGTGCCAGACACTCCTTACCTTAAAATGGGCCGAAACCTTCTTGACTTTTCCGGCTGTGCGGCGGTCGTAGCCAAGCATTGGTATAAGGAGTTCCTCGTAGCCCTGGCCGCCGAGGATGGCCTCGATATCATCTCTGGCCTTTACGCCGGCCGTTTTGTATAAATATTTTTCATCCGGTATCTCTCTGGTATAGTAATTCATTTTATGTCCTCCAGTTTCTTCTCGATGGCTTTAATTACTGTCTTTAAAGCCTTGATCCTGGCATATTTCTTGTCATTTGATTCCAAGATATGCCATGGTGCGTATTTTGTATTGGTTTTCTGCAGCATCTCATCGATAGCTGTCTCGTATAGATCCCATTTTTCTCTGTTGCGCCAGTCTTCATCGGTGATCTTCCACTGTTTTTCAGGGGTATTCTGACGCTCGGTGAAGCGGGCAAGCTGGGTATCCTTGTCAATCTGAACCCAGAACTTGATGATGACTGCATTCCAGTCTGCAAGCTCCTTCTCAAATTCATTTATCTCATTATAGGCGCGCTGCCAGTCGTTTTCAGAGCAGAAGCCTTCAAGACGTTCTACCATGACTCTTCCGTACCAGGTCCTGTCGAAGATTGCTATGTGGCCGTCCTTCGGCAGTCTGTTCCAGAATCTCCACAGATAATGCCTTGCTTTCTCCGCCGGCTCCGGACTTGCAATCGGATGCACGGTGTAGCCTCGAGGATCGAGAGCAGCAGCGATACGCTTGATATTTCCGCCCTTTCCGGCAGCATCCCAGCCTTCATAGGCTATGATAACAGGAATCTTCTTGTGGTAAAGCTCGTTATGAAGCTCGCTGAGCCTTTTCTGAAGCTTATCAAGCTCGACTCTGTATTCAGCCTCCGGAATGGATTTGTCCAGAGGAATATCCTTAAGATGCGGTATGCTCTTAAGAGGAAATGTATTCTGCAGGAGCGGCGCCTTCTGGTGCAGCTCTGCATTGTCAAGGGCTGTATCAATGCTGGAAATGAGTATTTCCGTCATCTGAAGCTCTGCCCATTTTTTACTTGATGAATCGATAAAGTACCACGGCGCAACAAACTGGTTGGTAGCTTCTATATATTCGTCATAGACATCACGGCATTTGTCGTAGTGCTTGTTCTGCCATTTGTCTTTTTCTGAAACGCGCCATCTGGTGTATGTATCGCTTTCAAGATCCTTAAGGCGCTTTCTTTGGGTCTTCTCATCGATATGGAAGAAGAATTTTACAACGAGATAACCGTTGTCATTGAGCTGCCTTTCAAATCTTTTTATGCTGGTAAGGTAAGATTTATACTTCTGGTCATCAATATTTCCTGTAAGCTTCGAGTATGTAACCTCGCCCATCCAGCTTCCGTCGAAGAAGCTTATCTTGCCTGCCTTCGGTATCTTCACGAAATATCTGTAAAGAAACGGGCGGCGTAGTTCCTCTTCGGTAGGTTTTTTCATGGTTTCGCAATTAAAAAATCTTGGATCGAGATTCTTGATGATCCTTCCAAGGACACTTCCTTTGCCGGCAGCACCCCATCCGTCTATAACAACGAGTACCGGCAGATTCTTCTCTTTAATCTGTATCTGTCTTACAGCAAGTGCAAGTCTGGCTTTCTCGAGCCTTTCGGAAAGCTCTGCGTCATCAGGTTTTTCTTCTTTTACCCATTCCTTTAACATATGAAAACCCTCCCATTTAAATAAAACAGTTTTTTGCAACGCCCCTGTAGCTGTATTATAACATATGTTGACATTATCTACACCTTTGTTTTTGCTGTATTATCTATAAGAGTATTGCTTCGGTAAGTCTTTTTACAGTCTCTTCAATCCTTTCCTTATGAATTCCGCAATAGTTGATGACAAGCGTGTGAGTATCATTTGATCTGGTAAGCAGATATTCAGAAAGAGCAGCAACCTCAATATTTTTATTCCGTATGCTTTTGGTCAGTTCCTCATCACTCTTATCGGTATCAAGCTTAAGAAGAAAATGGGTTCCCGAGCTTGGCTCTATGATAGTGGAGATTTCCATAAGAGGCGAGTGTTCCAAAGCATTCATAAGCTCGGACCTGATCGAACGGAAATAGTTTCTCATACGATTGATATGTCTCTCAAAGTAGCCTTCCTTGATAAAGGTAGCAAGTGTATATTGCTCCATGCTCGATACTGTTCCGGAATAAAAGCTGAGTTTCTTCTGATAACGCTCTACCAGTGCGGGCGGAAGGACCATATAGCTTATACGAAGGGAAGGAATGAGTGTCTTTGAGAAGGTGTTCATATATATAACCTTTTGCGCGGTGTCCATAGCAAAAAGTGGAGAGAATGGAACACCTTTATAATGAAATTCACTATCATAGTCATCCTCAAGTATAAATCGGTCCGGAGCATCTGCCGCCCACATCAGAAACTCCTGTCGGCGTTTTACCTGCATGACATTTCCGAGAGGAAAATTATTTGCAGGAGAGATATGAACGATATTTGAGTTTTCTTTTATAAGACTGCTGACAAGAGGTCCCTTATCGTCGGTATCGACAAAGGACCAGCGTGCATTATACATATCATAAATATTTGCAATCTTCTGGTTTCCGATATTCTCAATCGCCCATTTATTATCCGTACCAAAGAGCTGGATCAGTCGGCTGTATAGATATTCAGTTCCGGAGCCTACATAGATCTGGTACGGCTCGACCTTCATTCCCTTGCTTTCACGAAGATATATAGACAGAGCCTCTCGAAGTTCATAAATGCCGTTATAAGGGACTGTTTTAAGGAGTGCTTCGTTGTGGAACGAAATGGTGTTGCGCATCAGACTTGCCCATGTGGCGAAAGGAAAATTTGCACGTCTGATACGGTTTGAACGTAAATCTGAGAAGAAGGAATATTCAAATTCCTCTTCAAGATTTTTTATCTCCTTCAGATCAGAGCTTTTTTTATGGATATCCAGACTTGTGACGTAAAAACCACTGCGCTTGATGCTTGTAACATATCCCTCAAGAAGCAGCTGGGAATAGGTGTTTTCAACAGTGGCAGTACTGATTCCGAGATGTTTTGCCAGAGTTCTTTTTGAAGGAAGTCTGGCACCTGCCCGGATATGTCCCTGCAGAATATCCTCTTTGATACATTTATATAAATATTCATATTTTGACAGCTTTCCGCGGGCCTCTAAATCATAGGTAAGCATAAGATCTCCTCTAAAAAAATACAATTTCCGGTCACAAATCTGACCTGTAAAAATATCTATAAATTGGCTATTACAATCATACCAAAAAGTATTATCATTGTCTATAACCGAAAGTGTACTAAAAGGAAAACTATAACGGAGGAAAACAACATGAGGGAGGAAAAAAATCAGGTAAATCAGGCAGAACCCATGGTGGCATTTGTCGCATGTGCGGGATGTGCGGCAGGAAAAAAACGTTTTGCGGACAGTGGTATAAGCTGCGCTGAAGCGGTTGCTGCAGGATTTGACAGAGGAGAATGTAAAAATGGATGCGTCGGTGCCGGCTCGTGTATAGCTGTATGCAAAAAGGGAGCAATGAGCATACAGGACGGAAAGGTTGTCATCGATCGTGAAAAATGTGATGGATGCGGAGATTGTGCAGCGGAGGGTGTATGTCCTCAGCGTTTGATTCGTATGATTCCAGCGGAAGCAACGAATTTCATTCCTTGTTCATCAAAAGAGGAGGATGAGGATACTGTAAGAAAAACCTGCGGACATGGATGCATCGCTTGCGGAGAATGTGTCAGGGCGTGTCCACAGGGAGCTGTGTCTATAGTAGATAATCATGCTGTTATAGATTATGAAAAATGCGTGGGATGCAGCGCCTGTACAGTAAAATGCAAGAAAAAGATTATTGTTGATACACTTCATGATCTGACAGTGCTCAAAGATAAGGTCGCTTTTGTGCGCTGCAGCGGCGGAAACAGAGCAGCAGAAAAATTTAAGGAATTAGGTGTAGAGGATTGCCAGAAAGCAGCAAAGATGGATGCTAAGGAGCTTGGACTTTGCACAACAGGCTGCTGCGGACTTGGAAGCTGTACAGCTGTCTGCAGATATGGAGCGATCAGTATAGTTAATGGCACCGCAGTTGTTGATTCAGAGAAATGTGTAGGCTGCCGTGATTGTACATTTGCCTGTCCGAAGGGTCTGATTACGATAGTACCATATAAGGGACAGAAAATGGTTCCTTGTATGTCGACAGATGATTATGAGGATAAATTAAAGGTTTGCGATAGTGCATGTATCGGTTGTGAGGACTGTGTAAAGAACTGCCCGAACAATGCGATATACATGGAAGATAAGCATGCGGTAATAGATCACAGCCGCTGCGAAGACTGCAGTATGTGCCAGTATGTCTGCAGAAATAACTGCATTAAGGCTATGAGTGTTCCGGAATACATTTATAAACAGCGCGAAGCTCTTGCCCAGGCAGAAAAAGACTGACTTGCACTCGTAATACGAATTCATCAAAAAGGAGAATCAGACGATGAGAAAACTTAAAACAATGGATGGAAATACTGCGGCAGCTCATGTTGCATATGCTTTTTCCGAAGTATCCGCAATTTATCCGATCACACCGTCCTCACCTATGGCTGAAAATATGGATGAGTGGGGAGCAACAGATCGTAAGAATATATTTGGTGAACAGGTAAGGATTATAGAAATGGAATCTGAAGGAGGCGCGGCAGGAGCTGTTCACGGCTCTATAACAGCCGGTGCCTATACGACCACATTCACCGCTTCACAGGGACTTCTTCTTATGATCCCTAATATGTATAAGCTGGCAGGAGAGCAGACGCCAACTGTATTTCATGTAGCGGCAAGAGCGCTTGCCACACATGCTCTTTCAATTTTCGGAGATCATTCCGATGTAATGGGCTGCAGACAGACAGGCTTTGTAATGCTGTGTTCAAATAACGTACAGCAGGTTATGGACCTTTCTGCAGTCGCACATCTTTCGACAATAGCAGGAAAGCTTCCTATGATGCATTTCTTCGATGGCTTCCGTACCTCTCATGAGTATCAGAAGATAGAGGTTTGGGATTATGATGAATTAAAATCAATGGTTGACTGGGATGCTGTAAAGGCATTTCGTGCAGGAGCCCTTAATCCGAATCACCCTCATCTTATAGGTAGTGCTGAGCAGCCGGAAACATTTTTCCAGCACAGAGAGGCCTGCAACAAGGCATATCTTGAAACTACAGATATCATTGTAAAATATATGGATATGGTTAATGAGAAGATAGGAACCTCATATAAACCATTTAATTATTATGGCGCACCGGATGCAACAGAGGTACTTGTTGCAATGGGCAGTGTCTGCGATGCGGCAGAAGAGCTGATTGATTATCTTAATGCACGCGGCAGAAAGGTTGGTATAGTTGAGGTTCATCTTTACAGACCATTTTCTGCAAAGCATCTTACCGCTGTACTTCCTGAAACAGTTGAAAAGATTGCTGTTCTGGATAGAACAAAGGAACCGGGAGGAGTTGGTGAGCCTCTGTTCCTCGATGTATGCTCAGCTTTAAGAGGCACAAAGTGGGAACACTGCTTTATAGCAGGAGGCCGTTACGGACTCGGTTCCAAGGATGTTCAGCCGGGCGATATCCAGGCTGCTTATGAAAATCTCTGGAGTGAGAATCCTAAGAGAGAGTTCACACTTTCCATCACAGATGATGTTACTTATCTTTCACTCCCTGTTACATCAAATCCTGATGTTGCCCCTGAGGGAACAAAGGCATGTAAGTTCTGGGGACTCGGCGCAGATGGAACAGTAGGAGCCAACAAGAACTCGGTTAAGATTATCGGTGATCATACTGATAAGTATGTTCAGGCTTATTTCCAGTATGATTCCAAGAAGTCGGGCGGTGTGACCATATCGCACCTTCGCTTTGGCGATAAGCCTATAAAGTCATCATATTACGTTAAGCAGGCTGACTTTGTTGCCTGCCATAACAGCTCTTACCTCACCAAGTACGAAATGGTTCAGGATGTTAAGCCGGGAGGATCCTTCCTGCTTAACTGTGTATGGTCGGATGAGGAGCTCGAAGAGCATCTTCCTGCTGCTGTTAAGCGTTATATTGCAAATAATAATATTAAATTCTATACATGTGATGCCGTAGATCTTGCCAAAAAGGTAGGTCTCGGTGCAAGAAGAACTAACTCGGTTCTTCAGGCGGCTTATTTCAAGATAGCTGAGATCATTGATATAAATGATGCTGTTTCCTATATGAAGGATGCTATCGTGAAGACATATTCGAAGAAGGGCCAGAATATAGTAGATATGAACTGCGCAGCCATTGATGGCGGTGTTGAAAGTGTTCATGAGGTTAAGGTTCCGGAAAGCTGGAAAAATGCACCGGATGATCCTGCACCGGCTAAGCTTGTCGGAAGGGATGCTTTCCATACAAATTACTTAAATGATATTCTGGTTCCTACAAATACACTGACCGGTGATAATTGTCCGGTATCGGTATTTATGGAAACAGCAAACGGTATGCTTCCGTCAGGAACAGCTGCTTATGAAAAGCGTGGTATTGCAGCGGATCTTCCACATTGGTGCTCAGGTAACTGTATGCAGTGTAATATGTGCTCGCTTGTATGCCCTCATGGCGCGATCAGACCATTTGTTCTTACTGCTGAGGAGGCAAAGGATTATCCTGAGGCTCAGCCGATGAAGGGTATGAATAACATGTATTTTGTACTGGGATTCTCAGCAAAGGACTGTACAGGCTGCGGTTCATGTGCAAATGTCTGCCCTGCCCGTAAGAAAGCCTTGGAAATGGCTGCTACGGATACCTCTTACATGGAAGAGCAGCAGGCTAAATATGATAAGCTCTTTGCAGCAGTACATAATGAGGATCGTAAGATTCCATTTAATACAGATACGATAAAAGGAAGCCAGTTCAAGCAGCCGCTGCTTGAGTTCTCAGGCGCATGTCCGGGATGCGGAGAGTCTCCGTATGCAAAGCTTGTAACACAGCTTTTCGGTGAGAGAATGTTTGTTGCAAATGCAACAGGCTGTTCTATGATCTGGGGCTGCTCGGCTCCTTCAACACCTTATACAGTAAATAAAGAGGGTAAGGGTCCGGCATGGGCAAACTCTCTCTTTGAGGATAATGCAGAGTTTGGCTACGGAATGGCTACAGCTGTTAAGGCACGAAGAAATGAACTGCGCACAGTGGTTGAAAGATTAAAGGAACAGGTTGGCTCACCGGCTGAAAACTGGCTTGATTACATGGATGATTCGAAAGCATCAAAGATAGCGGGAGATGTTCTTCTTGAAAAATGTAAGGAGCTTTCAGCTTCAAATGAAGATGCAAACTATGTTGTAGAGAATGCTGATCTTCTTACAAAGCCATCTATGTGGATCTTCGGTGGTGACGGATGGGCTTACGATATCGGATACGGCGGACTTGATCATGTTCTTGCATCAGGTGAAAACGTAAATGTACTGGTATTTGATACAGAGGTATATTCAAATACCGGCGGACAGTCTTCAAAGGCTACTCCGATCGGTGCGGTAGCTAAATTTGCTGCTTCCGGCAAGAAGGTTAAGAAGAAGGATCTTGCACAGATTGCAATGGCATATGGCTATGTATATGTTGCACAGATCGCTATGGGAGCAAATCCGGCTCAGACCCTTCAGGCACTGAAGGAGGCAGAGAGCTATGACGGACCTTCACTTATTATCGCTTATGCACCTTGTATCAATCACGGAGTAAAGGCTGGTATGAACAAGGCAATGAATGAAATGCGTAATGCAGTACGTTCAGGTTACTGGAATCTTCTCAGATATAATCCGGAGCTTGCAGAAAAGGGACTTAATCCACTTTCTGTTGACAGCGGAAGACCTACAGAGAATTATCGTGATTTCCTTATGGGCGAGGTTCGTTACAATTCGCTTAAGCTTAAGTTCCCAGAGGAAGCAGAGAATCTGTTTAATAAGTCTGAGGAAACTGCAAAGGAACGTTATGAGACTCTGGTCAGCATGTCAAGAAAGTAAATATAGTTTATATAGAGTATATTATTTTGGAGGGTTGATCTTATGATCAATATGAGTAAAAAACAGACCAGGATGCCTATGCAGGATCCTGAGACAAGAAATCAGAATTTTGATGAAGTATCGCTTGGATATACTCCTGAACAGGCAATCCTTGAGGCAATGAGATGTCTTCGCTGCAGAAAACATCCATGTATGACCAGTGGATGTCCTGTACACAATCATATTCCGGAATTTATAGCAAAAATCACAGAGGGTGATTTTGAAGAAGCTTATCAGGTACTTACAGAGACAACCTCTCTGCCTGCTGTATGCGGCAGAGTCTGCCCTCAGTATCTTCAGTGTGAAGGTAACTGTGTAAGAGGTAAAAATGGCGGAAGACCAGTAGCTATCGGTGCTCTTGAACGTTTTGTGGCAGACTGGCACAGAAATAACAGTGCAGCTGCAGAAGAGAATAAGGATGCTGAGACAAGCGCAGACTCGCAGAAGAAGGTGGCTGTTATCGGATCCGGTCCTGCCAGCCTTGCGTGTGCAGGTGATCTTCTGAATCTCGGATATAAGGTAACCATCTTTGAGAAGGAAAATGTTCTGGGAGGAGTTCTTACCTATGGTATCCCTGAGTTCCGTCTTCCTAAGGAGATAGTGAAGAATGAAATAGACGGACTTAAGAAAAAGGGAGTAAAAATAGAACTTGGAAAGGCTGTCGGTAAGGAGTTTTCACTTGATGAATTACTTGACAGAGATGGATTCTCGGCAGTTTTCGTTGGAAATGGAGCAGGAAGACCAATACATCTCGGCATTCCGGGACAGGAAGCTGAAGGAGTAGTTGCAGCAGCAGATTTCCTGGCAAAGGCAAATCTTGAAAATGAAATGCCTAAGGCGGAGAATATCATTATTGTGGGCGGAGGAAATGTAGCTATGGATGCCTGCAGATGTGCTGCCCGAATACCGTCGGCAAAGAAGGTTACTATAGTATATAGAAGATCTCTTGCTGAAATGCCAGCTGATCCGAAGGAGCTTGAGGAGGCTATCGAGGAAGGCGTTCAGGTTTCATATCTCACAGGCCCGGTTGCAATCGAAGCAGCAGACGGAAAGGCCGTTGGACTGAAATGTCAGAAAATGAGTCTTTCAGAGCCGGATGAATCCGGAAGAAGGAGTCCTGTACCTGTACCGGACAGTGAATTCATAATTGAAGCAGATCTTATCATAGAAGCTATCGGAACAAAGAGTGATAACAGCGGTATCAAGGGTATAGAGGTGTCTGAAAAGAAAGGATATATCATTGCAGATCCTGAAACCTGTGAAAGCTCAAGAGAAGGCATTTTTGCCGGAGGAGATACCGTAACAGGACCGAAGACGGTTATCAGTGCGATGGGAGCCGGTAAGAGAGCTGCTAAGGCTATTGATGAATATTTATCAAAATAGTAACAATACAAGTAAAAAGCTGAAAAAAGTCCGTTTATACGGGCTTTTTTTGGCTTATATAGGGGGTTCCTCATTTACTGATCTTTAAGTCAACTTAATGCCGTAGCTTAATACCGTATAAAAATAAAGTATAGACACTGAAAATGATTTGTGTGATAATAAGAATAATTATGACCTGTTGCAGGTTTAATTATAAAGTTTTGCTTTCCGGAGGAAACAGTTGTGAAGTTTCATTATAATATAAAAAGGGATATTATAGTAGGAGCTTTGATCTTCATCGTTATGATGATCTTCTTTTGCTACATTCACCCGCTTTCAATACTTGATTCGGATGACTGGGCATTTCTTGTGTGCAGGAGATCACTTTTTCCTGAGTGGGGGATATGGAACCCTTCGAGAGTTCTCCCTGAGGTGCTGATGCCATTTTTATCAGCGGTAGGAAGATATGTGATCATGCCGTTCAACAACGATTTCTTCAGGTCGCTGGAGCTTAGCTACGGTCTCTTCTTCAGCGTGCTTGTCGTTATATACGCTTTATGTTTTAAGAGAATGATCAGAAAGAAGCTTGGAATGGGATATCTGTCAGAGAATCTCTGTACAGTTCTTTTCTTAGTGTTCCATTTCTGGATCCTTCGCGGACATGAAAATGGTAATCAGCATCTTTTCTTTTCGCTTGATGTTACAAGATATTTCTTCTATACGATACCGAATCTCCTTACAGGAAGCTTTGTTATGTACATCATTTCAGAGGATTTTCTGGAAATTTACAATGAGAAGGGCAAGCCGATTCAGAAGGGTATAGGCCTTGTTCTGATCTATATGTGCATCTTCTCAAATCTTTATCCTGCAGTGATACTTATGGCATTTGTGGGAAAGGAGCTTCTGGATCAGCTTATTCTTCTTATCAGAAGGAAGACAAAGCTCAAGAATATTATGTTAACAAGGTGGGTATATTTCTTATGCTTCGTGCTTTGGATAATCTCACTGATATATGAATCTTCAGGCGGAAGAGCAGGAAGCTTTTCAACAGGCTTTGAGTTTTACGAGACTGCAAGACTGCTCTATCATGGAAGAAGCGAGTTAAATGCTGTCTGTGCAGCCGTGATACTTACGGCTATCATTGCAGCTGTCATTTATCTTATAGTACTGAAAAAGAAGAAGGTGCAGGACGAAGAGGCGGCAGCATTTAAAAAGATGGTTATCTGCTTTTTTGAATGTGCTGTGATATGCGCTCTTTTCTGCTTTGTGATGTGTTCAAGAACAAAGCCGCAGGATATAACCAGAGGAGATCTGCTCTTCTCGGTATTTTTCTTCGGAATCGTGTGGGGCACTGTATCGACAGCATTTCTCAGTAAGAGATTCAGCAGGATCGAGACTGTGCTTGTAATAGCTGCGATAGTTCTGCCGCTCAGCCTCTGCAAGGGTGAGAGGATATATCTTGAGGCAAATGTCCTTAATATCAGCAGTGAAAAATGCCGCGAGATCAATGAATATATGATAAATAAGGTGATCGATGCGGAGAAAAAAGGTAAGACAAATATAGAGCTTCCGGTACCGAAGACAGATGGCGTGGGCAACTGGCCATTCTTCGGAGATATGGAATGGACAATGAGGGATGCACTTTATTCTTATGGCTTTACTGACGGAAAGATTCAGATAAAGCTGGTTATTAATAAGAAGCTTAACAAAGTATTTAATATTAAATGATCATGAGGAGCAAAAAATGAATGATACATTGTGGATCATCATACCGTGCTACAACGAGGAAGAGGTTCTTCCAATAACTTCAGAGCTTTTCTTAGAGGAGATCAGAGAACTGATCTATAAGGGGAAGATATCTGATGACAGCCGTATACTTTTCGTAAATGACGGCAGTAAGGATAAAACCTGGGATATCATAAAGGGACTTTCAGAGAAGGATGAGCATTTTATGGGCATAAGCCAGAGCCGCAACAGAGGACACCAGAATGCAGTACTTGCAGGTCTTATGGAGGCTAAGGATTATGCGGATATGACTATCTCAATCGACTGCGACGGGCAGGATGATATCAAGGCTATGGAAGAGATGGTTGACAGATATCACGAGGGCTTTGACGTGGTTTACGGTGTCAGAAGCAAGAGAGAGAAGGATACCTTCTTCAAGAGATTTACAGCTCAGAGCTTCTATAAGATACTCAACAAGCTTGGAGCCGAAGTAGTATATAATCACGCAGACTACAGGCTTATCTCAGCAAGAGTTCTGCATGAATTGGAGAATTTCCATGAGGTAAATCTTTTCCTTAGAGGACTTGTTCCGCTTGTAGGTTTCGACAGCACTACAGTAAGCTATGAGAGAAATAACAGAATGGGCGGAAGGTCGCATTATCCTCTTTCAAAAATGCTGGGACTTGCGACGGACGGAGTTACCAGCCTTTCGGTAAAACCGCTCAGAATGATTGCAGGACTTGGATTTCTGGTTGCATTTCTTAGCCTTGTTGCTTCTATCTGGGCTATAGTATGTAAATTTGTGGGAGTCAGTGTATCAGGCTGGACCAGCCTTGTATGTATCATCTGCTTCCTCAGCGGTATTCAGATGATATCACTTGGAGTTGTCGGTGAATATGTCGGTAAGATCTATATGGAAACTAAAGCAAGACCAAGATATATCATAAGTAAGAGAACCTATAATAAGAGAGAAATGATCAAAAAACCTGCAGACCGTATGGGAGAAGAATAATGAAGAAAACAAGTGCGAGTATCATCATTGCTGCGCATAAGCAGTATCAAATGCCTGAGGACAGCATATATCTGCCGCTTCATGTCGGAGCAGAGGGTAAGACTGATGAAGAGGGCAATCCTCTTGATCTGGGATATCAGAAGGATAATACCGGAGATAATATTTCTGCCAAAAATCCAATGTATTGTGAACTTACAGGACTTTACTGGGCATGGAAGAATCTGGATTCCGATTATATAGGACTTGCTCATTACAGAAGACATTTCATGGGAAAGGGCAAGGGAGAAGACCGTTTTGATAAGGTTCTTAGAGGCAAAGAGCTCAGATTCCTTATAAATAAAGGCTACAGAGTCATACTTCCGCGCAAGAGAAAATATTATATCGAGAGTCTTTATTCACACTATGTGCATACATATCGTGCAGATGAGATGGATAAGACGAGAGAGATCATAGAAGAGAAATATCCTGAATATATTGATTCATACGATAAGGTGATGAAAGAAACCTCAGGATATATGTTCAATATGATGATCATGGAGAAGCAGCTTCTTTCTGAATACTGTGAATGGCTTTTCAGTATTCTTGATGAACTGGTTGAAAAAACGGATTCAGAGTCCATGACAGATTTTGAGAAGAGATATCCGGGAAGAGTCAGTGAGATAATCTTCAACGTATGGCTTGATCATAAGATCGCCGAGGGAGATATACAGGAGGACGAGATCGCTGAGCTTCCGTTCATTTATATGGAAAAGGTTAATAAGATCAAGAAGGGAACAGCCTTCCTTAAGGCAAAATTCCTTCATAAGGGATATGACAGCAGTTTTTAGGAAGGGAGACAGATAAATGGAAAATAATACAAAAACTATCGATATTGTGTATTTTTTAAGATATCTCCGCAGTAAGGCTGTTATACTTCTTGTTTCTGCGATCGTATTTGCAGGCCTTATCGCAGGCTATAGTTATAAGAAACAGAAGGGCTCGGTTAATAAATCCGAACAGGAGATATTGAAGAGTGTTATGAAGCAGAATCACGATGCTTTCTTCTTCACAAATGTAAAGTATTCGGATGCTGAGAAGCCTGAGAAGGTTTATAATTCTTCTGCAAAGCTTTATGTAGAATTTGATTACAGTGATCTTCTTATAAATGAGGACGTTGACCAGCTTAGTTTCCAGGAAATTTCAAAGAGCTATGAAAATGATGTCTGCACTATCATTAAGGACGGAAAGCTTCTTTCAGAGGTAATAGAAGAGCTCGGACTCAGGAACGATGAGGACATGAAGGATATCACTCCTGATAACCTGCAGTGGCTCATCAACAGAAATTTTACCGGTGCGCACGTAATGAATGTTGTGATATCGGATGTAAATCCTGAGAGAGCCAAGAAAATATGTGATAAGGTTATCGAGAAGGTAAATAAAAAGATTGTAGAATATCCATTTGTTAAGAGCTCTGAGATAATCAGTGAGGGTACTTTTCCGGAAAACGGATATTATACTATAAGTACCGGCGGAAACAGTATCGATAAGAAAAAGCTTGTAAAGTTCGGAATCGTTGGAATGATGATAGGCATCATACTTGCCGCAGCCGTTCTCTTCGTTTTATATGCATTTACAGATAAGATTTATTCGGAAGCGGATATAAATGATGCAGGCCTTAAGCTTACATCAGGCATACGCAGGAAAAATATTGATTATAAGAGACTTGCGGGAAGCATTAATCTTTATGATGCTGAGAAGGTGCTTCTTGTATCGGTGGATGGAAAGACTGATGCCAAAAAGGATGCTGAAGAGATCAGTAAGGAGCTCAAGGCGCTTGGTTCAGGCGTTAAGCTGACAGGTACCGGAAGCTTTCTTGATGATACAGATGCTCTTGCAAAGGTTAAGGAGTATGACTCAGTCATTTATCTTGTAAAATACGGAAAGACAAGGCTCAGAACCCTGAAGGAGGCGGAGGAAATACTCAGCCGCTCAGCAAAGAGTCTTGGAGTTATCGTAAGATAGTCGGACCGGAGGTGTTTTATGAAAGATAGAAGAAATATTCTTAAAAAAGGATTTGACTCAAATGATAAGGTTATAAAGCTTCATGATGACGATCTTAAGAAAATGCAGCGTATACTTCTTATGATGCTTAAGGATTTTGATGCTATAGCAAAAAAGTACGGCATAGAGTATACATTAAGCGGCGGATCGGTAATAGGAGCGCTTCGTCATCAGGGATTTATTCCTTGGGATGATGATATAGATATAAATGTTACCAGAGAGAATTTTGAGAAGATCAAGAAGGCGTTCAGAAGCTACAGAGGAAACAAGTATAAGCTTTATCTTCCGGAGGAGGATCCGGGACATGGAATGTCGCTCCCTCAGATAAAGCTCAGTGATACGGTTTATAAATCATTTATCGAGCTTTCCAAAGAAGATAAGGACTGCGGAATCTGTCTGGATATATTTGTTATAGAGAATACATTTGACAATAAGCTGCTCCGCACTATCCACGGTATCGGAGCATTCGGCTTTGGATATGTTCTGACATGCATCAAGACATATCATGATATAGAGTATCTGAGACCGTATCTTACGGATAAGACTACTGCAAAGGCTTTTAACAAGAAAGCAAGAATTGGAAGATTCCTTTCATTCATTAAGCTTGATACCGCTGCAAGGTGGACAGTAAAATGGTTTGGTCTCTGCAAGAACAATAACTCAAAATATGTAACTATTCCTTCGGGAAGAGGTCATTTCTTCAAGGAAATGTGTCCGAGAGAGCAGATAGCTTTCCCTACAGAGACTTTGTTTGCAGGATTTAAGACTTACGTTGCTACCGGCGCGGATGCATATATGAGAAGACTTTACGGAGAGGATTATATGACTCCTCCTCCGCCTGAGAAGAGAGAGCAGCACCCGATCATGGTGCTTGATTTCGGAAAATACTCCGATATGTAAAGGGAAGATAAAGTGAAATATACCAGTGAATATTTGGAAGATCTTAGGATCGTAACTGAAAATATACCGGACTGTGTAGAGCTTTCCGGTAAAGAAATACTGATAACCGGCGCATCGGGACTTATATGCTCGGCGGCTGCAGATATCCTTCTTCTGCTTAATAAAGAGAGAAATTTTGGAATGAAGATATATCTTGCCGGACGTGATCCGGAGGGTATTCTGAGAAGGTATTCAATATTTGAAGAGGGAAGAGATTATCATTTCTTCAAATATGATGCTACAAAGCAGCAGACAGGGCTCATCTCTGCGGATTATATAATTCACGGAGCAGGAAATGCAGACCCGAAGAAGATATCATCCGAGCCGGTGGAGACCATGCTCGCAAATATCATGGGACTTAACAGCCTTTTCGAGGCGGTTGACAGGGATAAGATAAAGAGACTGCTGTATATATCTTCAAGCGAGATTTATGGTGTGAATGAGAGAAGAGAGCCTTACATGGAGGAGCAGCTTGGATATGTAGATATTCTTAATCCGAGATCCTCTTATCCTTCTTCAAAGCGTGCGGCAGAAACTCTCTGTATAGCTTATTCCGAGGAATACGGAATAGATACAGCGATAGTCAGACCGGGACATATTTACGGACCGACTATTAAGGAGAGTGACAGCAGGGCTTCGGCACTTTTCTCGCTTAAGGCTGCGAGAGGTGAGGAGATAGTTATGAAGAGCAGGGGCGAACAGCTTCGCTCGTACTGTCATGTGCTGGACTGCGCTTCCGCTATACTCGCTGTGCTTCTTAAGGGCGAGAAGAGTACTGCATACAATATATCGAATCCAAATGCGATAGTTACCATCAGGGAGATGGCTGAAGCATTTGCCGAGGCAGGAAATGTTAAGATAATTTTTGACGTACCTACGGATACAGAACTTAAGAGCTACAATGCGATGCCATGCTCCGCACTTAATTCGGACAGACTGACGGGACTTGGCTGGAAGGCAGAATTTGACATGAAGAAGGGCGCAATTCATACTGTGAACCTTCTGAGGGAGAATATGTAACGGGTGACAAGCTATGAATAAGAAAAAAGTACTGCTTACCAAAAATCTTCTGACCATGGACGGAGCCACGAAGATAGTATATGACCTGATCCATGAGATGGATAAGGAAACGGATGATATAAGCTTCGACTGGTTTCTCTACAGCCCTGACGGACACGATAATGTGAAGCGTTTCAGGGAAATGGGCTGCAGGATATTTCTTGACAAGACTCAGAAGGAACGTAAGAAGAAGTCAAAGCTTCTGTATTTTGCTACAAAATATATAAAGATAATTAAATTCCTTAAAAAGCAGAAATATGATGTGATCCATATAAATACCGACGATATGTTCAGGTTTGATCTTCTGATTGCGGCAAGGATTGCCGGGGTGCCTGTAAGGATAATTCATTCCCACAATTCGCAGGGAGAGAATATGAAGGGTATCAGAGGAAAGAAATTCCTTCAGAAGGCGGCAAAGGTGCTTGTTGAGCATAATGCGACTGAGCTTGTTGCCTGCTCTGAGTCGGCAGCAAAATGGATGTATACCAAAAAGGGCGCAAAAAGAGCGGTTGTGCTTAATAATGGTATAGACGTTGAGAAATACCGCTACAATGAAGAGTGGCGTAAAAATATCAGGCATCAGCTTGGAGTTGCCGATAATGAAGTGCTTCTCGGAAATATCGGAAGACTTTCGGAACAGAAGAATCATGCATTTTTAATAAAGAGCTTTGCAGCTCTTACAGAGAAGTGCCCTAAGGCGAAGCTGCTTATAATAGGTGAGGGACCGCTTCTTCCGGATATTAAGGCAGAGATAGCAGAGCTTGGTATCGGCGACAGAGTCATCCTTATCGAGAAGACCGATAATGCAAATGAATATTATTCTGCTATGGATCTCTTTGTAATGACAAGCATTCATGAGGGACTTCCTCTTGTAGGTGTTGAGGCACAGGCTGCTGGACTCAGCTGTGTATTCTCGGATGCTATTACAAGAGAGCTTATGATAAGCGATAAGGTTTCCTTCCTTGCACTTTCGGAGGGAGAGGATAAATGGGCAGAGGCTTTGGAAAAAGTCATTGAAAGCCCGACTCTGGTTGACAGAAACAGAGCGGATATGGTAAGAGATAAAGGCTATGACATAACTTCTTCGGCTGAGAAGCTTAAGAGGTTATATACGAGGTCATAGTTTGCAGAACTCATTTTATACATTTGCTGCTGACCGGCGGTAGAAGATATCAGACGGCGGCAGATCGAAAGGCAGGTAATAACATGAATATTGGATTACTTATAGCAGGTGGTTCGGGTGCGAGAATGCATCAGGATATTCCTAAGCAGTTTATCACCGTAAATGAAAAGCCTGTTATTGTCTATACACTTGAGGCTTTTCAGTCACATCCGCAGATAGATGCGATCGCGGTTGTATGTATAGCAGGCTGGGAGAATGTGCTTCGTGCATATGCAAAGCAGTTTGATATAACAAAGCTTCAGTACGTTATCCCGGGCGGTGAGAACGGACAGGGCTCTATAAGAAACGGAGTTTATGAGCTGGAGAAGCATTTCTCCAAGGATGATATAGTGCTCATACATGATGCCATAAGACCTATGGTGTCTGCGGATATCATTTCCGATTGTATCAGAGTTACAGAGGAGCACGGCTGCGGTATCACAACTATACCTTGTGCGGAGGCTATGCTTCAGACAACCGACGGAATGGTTTCGACCGGAAGCTATCCAAGAGATAATCTGAAGAGAACACAGACTCCTCAGGGCTTCAGAATAGGCGATATCTGTGATCTTCACAGAGAGGCGCTTGAGAAGGGAGTTACCAATTCGGTGGCCTCATGTACACTTATGATAGAACTGGGACGCCCGGTATACTTCTCAAAGGGTTCTGAGAAGAATATCAAGCTTACTACGGTTGAGGATATTGACATTTTCAAGGCACTTCTAATGGCCAAGAGGTCAGAGTGGCTTAAGGATTAGTAAATAGAGGGATTTCTATGCGCGGCAGGGTACTTATCAGAAAGAAAATATTTCAGAATAATCTGTCTTATGACGTACCTACAATACTTTTCTTTGCAGGTTTTTTTCTGCATGAATTATCGGTCATCATCGATACATCCATGTTTGCATATTCTGCAAATGAAAGCATGACGCCGCTCGGCTTTTTTGCAAAGATAATCCGTTTTACCGCATACGGGGTGATGCTTCTTAAGATCATCTATGACTGCGGCGTGGGAAAGAAAAATATACTTTTCTTATATGCAGCGGCAGGGATAACAGGACTTTCGTTTATTGCAAGCAGAAATTCTGTGCTGGTATTCTATCTTCTGATCATGATAGCAGCGATAGGCATCAGTGACAGAACGGTACTTTTATCAACGATAATTGCGCAGAGCCTTATGCTTTTTATCACAGTCAGCCTTTCTATGGTAAATGTGATCGAAAATGCAGTCAATATCGACCGGAAGGGCCGTGTCAGGGAGTTCTTAGGCTTTCAGTGGGCGACAACGGCTCCTATACTCTTCCTTTTTATCGTGTTTGGCGGCATTTACCTGAATAGAGGGCGGCTGAGTCTTATAGGAGCGGTTCTGATAAATGTTGTTAACGTATTCCTCTTCATCCTTACGGACAGCAGGATGGCATTTCTTATTACTTTCGTTACGACGCTGCATTTTTTATGCTTTGGACATCTGATGAAAAAGGGCAGCTTCGCCAGAGCGTTGAAATGGATATTTATAGCGCTTCCGTGGCTTTTTGCAGTTTTTTCGATATATCTTCACAAGATATATACTGAGGACAGTGCTTTTCTGGTAAAGCTTAATGCGAAGCTTTCAAACAGACTTTATCTCGGAAACAGAGGTATTAAAGAATACGGTATCCACCTCTTTGGAAATAAGATCAAATGGGTTGGATATTCAATCGGTGAAACAGATGAGGTAAAGGCCGGAGGGTACAACTTTGTTGACTGCTCGTATCTTCAGATACTTCTGGAGTATGGTGTTCTGTTCCTTTTACTGATACTTGTCATATACAGCTTTATAATCTATAAGGCTTATAAAAGTAATAAATATTATGCGGTCTGGATACTGGCTATAATTCTTATGTTTGGTATGACAGAGCCGAGACTTTTAAATCTTTTATATAATCCGTTTATCCTTCTTGCCTGTGCAGGAATGATAAAAGAGAAGGAACAAAGGATTAACAAAGAGGAGATCTTGTCTGATGGAAACAAATGTTAAAAATTCCAACAGAATAGACTGGATAGATATAGCGAAGTTCTTTGCGGCTATGCTGGTGGTCATGGGGCATACACTGACTCTTGACCGGCTTGGCAGGGCATTTCGCGGCGGGGTGTATTCATTTCACATGCCTCTTTTCTTTATCGTAGGAGGAATGACCTTTAAATTCTCTAAGGATAAGGAAGATTTCATAAGGAGAATGAAGCATTCTGCGAAGCATCTTATGATCCCGGTAGTATTTATCATAGTCATCAGGATATTTGTTTATAATATCGATGATCTGAGCGTTATGGGTTCGGTGAATTTCTGGAAATCCAATCTTTATACGCTTATCTTTGCAAGAGGGTTAGAGATGAATTACGGAGGGATTTATGCGGCTGCCATGGGTATGCCGTGGTTCTTCTTCGCATATTTTATCTCAAAAGAGATATTTGATTATCTGCATCTGGTTTTCAGTAAGGAACAGTTTCCGGTGGTATGTATATTTACTGCGATACTCGGAATGTGCTGCAAGAATGTAAAGATGGCATTTTCCATCGATACTGCAATGGTCGCAGTGCTTTTTCTTCTGATCGGACAGCTCCTTATAAAGTTTGACTATAAACGTCTTGCGATTGTTAAGGCGATCATATTTGGAATCATATGGTATATACTGCTCAGAATATGCTTCCCGAATCTCTATGAGATTACATATTTTGAATTTGCAACTAAGGATTATTCGATCGTTCCGATCTCTATCCTCTGTGCGGTGGCTGGCTCGATGGTTGTATTTTCGGTGAGCGCTTTTATTGAGAGAGCCGGGATCATCAGAAAGCCTCTTGCTTTCTTCGGAAGGAATTCGATGATATTCTTCCTGGTTCACTGCGTGGATGTTGCGTGGAAGGTCTTTTGGGATATCTTCAGCAATCAGTTTGCTAATGGTATAGTGAGATGTCTTACGGATATTGTGGTTTTCCTGATCGTTATGCTGGTCATAAAGCTTATTTCATTAAGGCGTACCAAATAAGGCACTTATAACAAAATTTAAAGCAAAAATCATACAAAAATACCTTAAGTTTTTTGTGTGATTTTTGCTTTTTTTATTGTATAATCAAGGTAGTTTGGTGTTTTTTAAAATACCGGCAGGAATATGGCTGCAGGAAAACGGCTGAGATGTCCACAAAAAAGTCTTGAATGCGCTGATCAGACGTTATTAAAAATATGGAAAAGGGGAATACAGCATTGAAAAAGGGTATAGGAAAAAGGATAAAAAGCTTCATAATGGCTGCTGCTGTAGCGTTTTCGGCATTAGGGCCGGTAAGCAGTACGGCAGAGGCAAGATCGGTTTCAGGAGAGACCATAAGATTTAATGATTCAAGGACTATTACGGATTATAAATATTCGGATATTTCATACAATTATGCAAAGCTTCTTCAATATTCTCTGTATCTGTATGACGCAAATATGTGCGGAACCAATGTTGGAAACAGAAGCCTTCTCAGCTGGCGAGGCAACTGTCACACCTATGATAAGGCAAAATATACATTAAAGAGCGGAAAGACAATAGATGTTGATGTAACCGGCGGCTTCCACGATGCCGGAGATCATGTAAAGTTCGGTATCACAGAGGCGTATTCGGCAATGGTGCTCGAGATGAGTTACTACACAGATAAGGCGGCTTATGAGGCTGCCGGACAGACCGGACATATGAAGACCATCGCTGATCATTACGCAGAGTACCTGAAGAAATGTATGGTACTTAACGATGATGGCAGGATTGAAGCCTTTGTAGTTCAGGTCGGCGAAGGAAATGATGACCATAATACATACTGGGGCGCGCCTGAGAAGCAGCCACAGTCAAGTGGAAGAAAGATATATTTTGCAGATGCCAAGGGTAATTATTCTACAGATATCGTAGCTCTTTCGGCTGCGGCTCTTGCTCTGCATTATCTTAATTATAAGGATACTTCAAGCCTTACAGCAGCAAGAAAGCTTTTTACATTTGCCAAGAATAATCCGAAGGCTGTTAATACAACTGCAGGAAGCTTCTATGCATCATCAGGCTGGGAGGATGATTACTGCCTCGCAGCGGCTATCCTTTACCAGATAACAGGAACAGAAAGCTATAACACAGAATATAATAAATACTGTAATACAACCAAGGGAAACAACATTTACTGGGCACTCAGCTGGGACAATACAGCACCGGTCATTGCTTACTTTAAAAATGACGCCGGAAAGCTTAAAAGCTCTGCTGATGTTGCCGGAAGCCATATCTCAAATGAAGGCTATGTATGCCTTCTTGACTGGGGTTCGGCAAGATATAATACAGCTCTTCAGTATGTAGGTCTTCTCTATGATAAGGTTTCAAAGACTTCAACCTACAGAAATACTGAGGAAGCACAGATGAAGTTCCTTCTCGGAAATAACTCACAGAAGCAGTGCTTCGTTGTCGGATATAATGCATATTCACCGCAGTATCCTCATCATGAGGCGGCTTCAGGCTATGGCTTCTCAGAGCTTGACCAGGGTACATATCCTATGAAGTACAGTCTGATCGGTGCTCTGGTTGGCGGACCTAAGTCAGACGGAACCTATGCAGACACGGCAGATGACTATATCTATAATGAAGTTGCAATAGATTACAACGCAACACTCGTTGCATCGGCAGCGGCTATATATTCAGGACATATCGGTGAGTCGGGACAGACTGTTGATTCAAAGTATTATAAGGATAACAGCGATCCTGAACCAGAGAAGCTCTATGATGTAAGAAAAATGACATATAAGGGAGTTACCGGATGGTATTATGCACCGGAAGGAAAGGTAATTCCTACATTTAACGGCTTTGCTTCAAATAAGAGCGGCTGGTGGTATCTTGAAAACGGAAAGGTATCCTTCAAGGTTACTGATGTCATCCATGGAAAGGTAAAGGGTAAGACAGGCTGGTGGTACGTAAAGGACAGTAAGGTACAGTTTGTCGATACAGTTGCCAAGAATTCCAAGGGCTGGTGGTACATCAAGAAGGGCATGATCGATCTAACATATACGGGACTTGCAAAAAATGAGAATGGTTGGTGGAGAATCGTTAAAGGCAAGGTAAACTTTAATTGCAGGGGACTTGTAAAACATGGTGATGACTGGTGGTATGTAAGGGATGGAAAGGTAGACTTTACATTCGAGGGAATCTCATCCAACAGTTATGGTAAATGGTATTGTAAAGGGGGCAAGGTACAGTTCGGTTTTTCAGGAAAAGTTAAATTTAACGGAAAAACCTATACGATCAAAGACGGTAAGGTAGTATAGGATATCCCGGGCGGCAAAAAGATTAGGAGGGATGTGGATGATCAATACCGCGAAAAAAAGTTTAAAAATGATTCTTGCTTCATTTCTTGCTGTTATTTTCTTCTTTGGTTCTTATGCAAGTGCAGTAACAGTCAGAGCGACAGACACCACCAAGGCCGGAACCGGCAAGCTGCTGGTGGGAGTAAGAGGAGATTATGAGAAGGCTGATACAGCAGCTCTTCTTAAAAGAATAAATGAGATAAGATATGAAGCGTGTATAGAAGGCATATACAGTACAGGTTTGGGAAGAGCACTTACTAAGTCCGATTATGTAGCTATAACCTGGGATTCATCTCTTGAGTACATCGCCCAGCTTAGAGCGGCTGAGGCTGATGTTTATATGTCACATACGAGACCGGATTATACTTCTACATTTACGCTTTCATATAATGGTAAAAGCTCATGCAGTGAGGTCATTGCGTGGAATTACAGTCTGCTTAGAGGTATAGAGGCCTGGTACAGTGAGAAGGATTTATACATACAGGATCCTACATCAACAACAAACAACATCGGTCACTATGCTTCTATGATCAATCCGAATTATAAGAGTATCGGTCTCGGAGGCTTCTCTTCATCGCAGACCGCTTCAACTTATGAGCTCGGATGCTATGTGGGAGAGTTTGGCCGTGAAACCGGAGACGGCAAGGCTCTTGGAACATCCGGAGATTATATCCAGAAGATGGAGATAGATGCAGGAACTGTTACATCGCTTTCACTTTCAGGCGTGACAGCGCTTAAGATCGGAGGAACCTCAAGACTTAAGGCTACAAGTAATCTGTCCTTCAGTGGTGTATGGCCTACAACTACAACAGGTGCTATCGTTTATCATGGACTTAAATGGAAGACATCAAATTCCAAGGTGGCAAAGGTTGACAGTACAGGACTTGTAACAGGCGTTGGCGCAGGAACGGCTACTATCACAGCTACTATCGGCTCGTATTCAAAGTCAGTAACCGTGACTGTCGGAAATGATACAATTATTAAAACAACCTATAAAGGCGTGACCGGCTGGTGGTATGTAAAGAACGGAAATGTAGATGCTACTTATACAGGCTTTGCATCAAATGAAAGCGGCTGGTGGTATGTAGAAAACGGCAGAGTAACATTTGCGAAGAGTGATATCATCAAGGGTAAGGTTAACGGCACTACCGCATACTGGTATGTAAGCGCAAGCCAGGTAATCTTTACCGATACTATCGCCAAGAAATCTTCCGGCGGCTGGTGGAGGATCAAGAACGGAAAGGTAGACTTCACCTGCAATACCGTAGAGAAGAATGATAAGGGCTGGTACAAGCTTTTAAATGGTAAGGTTGATTTCAGCTTTACAGGTATCGGCGAAAATATTTACGGAAAATGGTATTGTAAGAACGGCCAGGTTAATTTTTCTTTCACCGGAAAGGTAACCTATAAGGGTGTTACCTACAATGTGGTAAACGGAAAAGTTCAATAAAATAGTTTATTATAGGATAAAGCTGTAACCAATTATTTGGCTGCAGCTTTAATCTGCTATTGACCGAAAATTCATTAAGAGTTAAACTGTTGAAATATAGATTATGATTCTAACAGACAAAAACTGCTGCCGGGAACTTCTCTGCAGCGGATGATCATATGCGAAAGGTGAAATATGAATAACGGAAGCACCAGAGCTAAACATATAGATTTTATCATAATAGATCTTATCTGCGTACTCGGATCAATGTGGCTGGCGTATCTTATCTGGATACCTGAAAACGAGAAGAAGCTGTTCCTCAACAATTATCAGGCTTTATCGCTTGTAATGACGCTGGCTTATTTTTTTGGCGTACTTTTCCTGCCGGTACACAGTGGAATCTTAAGAAGACATTTTCTGAGAGAATTAGAGAAGATCATAATAATGAACGTGTTCATTCTGGGTGTTCTTCTCAGTTATCTCTTCGTTGTAAAGATCACGTACATTTACTCACGTATGGTTTTCGGTCTCTTCTTCCTGTTTGATATAACACTTATGACCATTACCCATGCAATATGGAAGAAGATACTTATCAGGAAATATTCTGATTATGCTAATCAGAGCAAGATAATGGTTGTCACCTACAGGAGATTTCTGGATGATTTCCTTAAGCTTGTCAACAGCAACAATCATGGTTTTTATCACGTTGTGGGAATTCTTCTTCTGGATGATGATATAAGCGATGATGAAATGATGATCGATGGCATACCTGTCATTACAAGATATAATATGCTTGAGTATTTCAGACAGAATGTAGTTGATGAGGTTTACATAAA
>ONVE01000030.1 GCA_900321215.1 uncultured Eubacterium sp.
GCGGCTACAAGATTTCTCTCATAACCACTGTATTTGGGGTTCCATCTCCAATATCAGATTTTACTTTACTATCCGTTGTCGTTTTATTTTAATCTTAAACTTTCTTGAGCAGAAGCTCCACCACAAAGCCATTATCGTTGTAGTATTCCATGCCGCCGCCCATTTTTTCCATATAGCTTTTTACGAGGTGCATGCCTATCCCATAACCGCTCTGATTTTTGGCTGCTTTTCCGCGAAAATATTTTTCTGTAATGAGCGGAAGATCGTCCTCATCGACTCCCGGACCGTTGTCACAGACACGCACTCTGATGTATTTTTTCACGGAACCTTCCAACTCATCAAACGAAACATGGATGTCCGTTCCGGCGTATTTATGAGAATTGCCTATCACATTGTCGATAACCTGCTCCATCCTGAGCCTGTCCATGTAAACAAGGCACTTCGGTATCTCGTTGTCCAGAATTATCGTACCGTAATCCTTCAGGCTTCTGAAGTAATTCTCGATCAGCTCGGTGCTCTCCTCAACCTGAGCGACCTCGAGCCTGTCAAGCTCCTCCATACTGGCGTGAAATACATTTCCCATAATGCTGTTTATGGTCTCTGTTTTTGCAGAAATACTCTGCACCTTCTCTATCACATCCTCCAGCTCGTCCCTCGACACAGTGATCGCACTGTTGCTTCTTCCACTGCCGATTTCACCGCTCGCATCGGTTCCGCTGCTGCCGGCTGTCGGTCCGTTCTGCTCTTCCCCAAGCTTTCTCCTGACCTTCATCTCCAGCACCTCGCAGGTCGCCTGAATCGTTGCGGCCGGAGTTTTTATATCATGACTGAGGTCTGCAACCATTTCCTTCTTGGCCTTATCCGCTAGGATTTCCCTCTCTCTGGAAGCCTTCAATTCCTCCCTCATAAGGTCAAAGCTTTCGGTAAAGCCCTCGGAAATACTGCTTTTCCTGATCGGTATCGGAGTATCAAGATTCCCTCTTGCAATCTCGGTAGAAAAACGGTTCAGCTCCTTTACAGGCCTGATCATAGCAAAATAAAGGATAACAATAAGTATTATCCCGCAAAGTGTTATCACACCCCAGACCGTTAGCATCACGATAAGATTTTTCTTCCGCGCACTGTTATACGCAGACTTTGTATCATCCCATACAGCCTTGCCCAGATACTCTCCGCCCGGAGCAAAATCAATTACAAGCGCATTGTCCCTGTAGTATGCCGAAAGCTCCCCATCAACAAAGTTTTTCGAAAATATTATCCTGCAGCCGTATCGCTTTTCCAGTTCCTCTGCCGATACGCCTCTCAGGTATTCCTCCTCCATGCCGATAAGCTTATCGTTGTACTCGGCAATATCCCTTTTCTTATATGTGCCGCTCTTACTCATCGACACAAGAACAATGAGGGCAGCCGTCATAAGGAGTATGAAAAAAACGATAATCTTTCTATATCCCTTCACAGTTCCCTCACTCTTCTTCAAATATATATCCGGTTCCCCAGACTGTTTTTATCATCTCAGGATTGTTAGGATCCTTCTCCAGCTTCTCGCGCAGCTTCCTGATATGCACATTCAGCGTTCCGTCACTGTAGAAGCTGTCACCCCAGACCTCGTCAAAGAGAGTTTCCTTTGTAACAATCGTATTTTTATGATCGTAAAGACATTTCAGCAGCGAAAATTCCTTCGCTTTAAGAGAAATACGTTCGCCGTCCTTGATTACCGACATTGTTGGAGCATCCAGGATAATCCTGCCGGAACCCGCTTCTCCGTCTTTATTGCCGCTGTTTTCCGCCGCTGCATAACCGCCGCCTGATGAACTGCCTCCGTACACACCGCCGCCTGATGAACCGCCTGCTCCGTTCTTCGCATCATTTTTCAGCTTTTCGATCTGCTCCATTCTCTTAAGATTTACCCTGACCTTCGCCAGAAGGACCGAAAGACTGTAAGGCTTTTTAACGTAATCATCGCCGCCTATGCTGAGAGCCACCAGAACATCATCATCGCTCTGTCTTGCACTGATAAACAAAATAGGTATGCTCATCTCCTCACGCACTTTCCTGCACACCTCGAAGCCCGAGCCGTCCCCAAGATTGATGTCGAGGAGTATCAGATCGACCGTATTTTCCTCAAGGAAGCTGTAACACTCCGCAGCGCTGCAGACGTAAATCGTACTCACATCAAACATCATGAAATATTCAGCTGTCATTTTCGCAAGCTCAGACTCGTCATCGACTATGAGACAGTTATAGTGCATGATACTCTTCCTTCCTGTGCCGGAGTCCCCCGGCAATTAATCCGGTCATTTTTCTCTACTGATAATTTTATACTATTTCCTGTCCCTGTCAATCACAATACTCGCAAACGGTTTACCGTCAAGGAAAACCTCTACCCAGCTGTGAAATACATTCTGCGGCGCATTCCGGTAAACAAACCCTGTCATTGCGCCCTTCTGCAGCTTCTTATCGATCGTAAATCCATGTACTCTGCATGGAATACCGCACGCCCTGAGCAGAACCTCCGGCTATTGCATCATAGAGATTATTTGTCAATTTAAACATAACACTACTCCTCCGTTATCATCTCAACCGGCTGGAGCCTTCTGACCTTACGTCCGAACAGACCGGAGGTAAGAAGTGCCACCACGAGGATGCTTACACCCGTAATCAACATAGCTATGATTGAAATGTCGAAATCAATCTCCTTGATACCGAAGCTCATGAAGATAATCTTCACTATTCCCAGACCCGCAAAAGGAGCAATGACCGTTCCTATGAGGATTCCACCGAGGATTGCAGGAATATTTGAGATCATGATCTGCGAGATAAGTCCCTTTGAAGTCATACCCAGAGCCTTGCTGATGCCCATACCGCGCCACTCTCTTACGATCTTTGCACGAATGACAAGTGATTCGACGAAAAATACTATAAGCAATGTGATCACTGAAAATACTATGCATATTGCTTTCATGGATGTCATTATCGCACCCATCGACTCATCGACCAGCTTCTCAAAATCCTGATATGAAAGCTTCTCGTCATACGCCTTGCCGATCTTGCCAATCTCAGCCTTCAGGTATTCATAGGTCACATTATCCTTTGCATCTATTTCATAGGTGTAGCGTGCCGCTCCCGGAAGAAGCTTTGCAGCGCCTTCAACAGTCATAACCATGGTCCTGCCCATTTCCTGCATTCTCTGGTTGATTCCTGTTATCAGATATTCCTCTGTTGTTCCCGCAAATGTCAGCTTAACTACATCTCCGCAGGAAATGCCCATTTCATCCGCAACAGCCGCGGTAACCATCAGTTCATTTGCCTGCTTTGGCATCCTTCCGTCAAGGATGGTTGCTTTGTAATTCTTCTCAGGATCGATCATAGCAAAAGTATTAGCTGACATGGTCTTATTACCCTTCGATATCTCAGGCTCGAGGTTCTGATATGTAAGTATCTCCGTAACACCGTCAATCTTCCATATCTCATCCGTAAGGTTATTTCTGCTGTTCTGCACCATGATCTTACCTGTTGTCGTTCCTGTGATTTTGAGCATTCTGTCCGGATTCGTTCCAAAGTTTTCAAGCATTCCGAAACCGCAGAGCATTGCGATTGAAAGGATTGCGATCATGATGACCATAGCTATATTTCTGCCCAGATTTCCGAAGGTGTCCTTAAGCGAAAGAACTACCGGAAGAGGGAGCTTTGTCTTCTCAAAGGAGAAATGATTTTTCTTAAAATTATGTGCTCCGAGGCCGCCGCGAAGAGCGCTCAGAACTGTGATTTTCTTATATGTTCTGCTGATAAGCTTTGAAATCAGCCATACAAGAAATACAAGTCCGACTGCTGTGAACGCAGCGTAAGCAATATTTATCGGCTGATTCCACTTATGTCCGAGGATCGAGCTTACGATATTTCCGAAGAAGCCGAAGGTGATCGCGCCGACCACTGTGCCAAATACAGCGCCTAGCCCCGATACGATAATCATCTCAAGCGAGATTGCCCTTCTAAGCTCTTTAACCATATAACCTGACGCCTCGAGAATACCTGTATTCTTCATATTTCTCTGAATAAAATTTCTGATGCTGAAGGAAATGATGAGGAAGGCTACGAGCAAGATGATGACTGAGAAAAGCAGGAGGACTCCCATTACAATGATTGGAAGTATCTCTGCACCCGTTCTCATTGTATCCCAGTTGAGAAGCATATAATTGGTAACATCTGCGTCCGGATTCTCCTTAGCGTAAGGTGCAACATTTTCCTTATATTTGTCACCGATCTCCTTCTCAAGATCAGCTGTTGTAAAACCATCACCCATTGTTCTCGGATCGGTCTTACCCTTGTACATCATGAATCTTGCAACCGAATTGCCATACTGTTCGTCAGCAATTTTGTCCATCATCTTCTGAGAGGTATAAATATGGAAGATGCTGATGTTAAGAGCCGATGACATGTACGGATTCTCAATAAAGCCTGCAACCCGCAGATCGTAGGTCGTTCCGTCAAACTCAAACTGGAAGGTATCGCCAACCTTGAATCTTCCGCTTGTGTAGTAAGGAACGAGCACATCATTTTCACCGAAGCTGTCCACGTCAACCTTAAGGTCGAGATACGTACGCTCCGCTTCATAGGCCTCAATGAAAAACTGGTACTCTTCAAAGTCCTTGTTCTTCGTGTTGCGATATCTTGCAACCGCATTTACTATCGGAGACGCCTCATATTCCTGAATGTGGCTGTCTTCTCTGAACGTCTTGTCTGCCGCATCCTTCAGGCCGTCCCTGTCAGCTACGCAAAGAATGACTTCAGGTCCGTTGATCTCCTTGAAGCACTTATCCTGCACCTTTCCCATTCCGAGTATCGCAGAAATACAGTCGAAGATCAGAAATGCCGCAACAAAGGTCAGGATGAAAAAGGTTATCAAATCGCCTTTTTGCTTTTTCATATTGTTTTTTGCTATGAAATATATTTTATACATAATTACCACCCTAAATTTGATAAGAATTCTTTAAGTTTTTTATGCCTTTCCAGTGCCTCTTCCTTCCTCGGATTCGCATCATCCTTGTAATCTCCGATGTACGGTCCGAGATCAACCTCGTCTGTTATCACACCATCGGCGAGATAAATAACTCTGTTGGCTCTCTCCGCTGCCTTGATCGTATGTGTAACCATAACTATGCTCTGTCCTTCGTTGTTGAGATCACTCAGGATATCGAGAACATTTATCGTATTCTGCGAATTAAGCGCTCCTGTCGGTTCGTCGGCGAAAAGCACCTCCGGACTGTTTATGACTCCTCTGACAACCGCAACTCTCTGCTGCTGTCCGCCGGAGAGCTGCGTTGGAAACTTATTCCAATCCTGCTCTCTTATCTCAACTCTTTCAAGAAGTTCCTTTGCATTCTGCGCAAGCGCCCTTCTGTCCTTTGACCTTAGCAGGCCGCTTACCATTACATTGTCCAAAGCACTCATACTGTCATTCAGGTAATTCTGCTGAAATACAAATCCGCAATGGTCTCTGCGGAAGAGCGCCAGCTGATCGTTTGTGTATTTTGAAATCTCAACGGAAGCTCCGGCGCCGCCGTCAGCAGCTTTTTTCTTTTTATTTCCGGATGTCTCATCTTTAGTGTAATAAGTGATCGTCCCGAGACTCGGACGGTCCATTCCTGAAAGAGCATACAGAAGCGTACTCTTTCCGGACCCGGAGTTGCCCATGATAACTGTGAAATCTCCCTTGTAGATCGACAGCTCCAGATTCTTCAGGACATGCTGCTGCACCGACTCATTTGAAAATGTCTTCGACAGGTCCTTTACCTTAAGTATTACTTCTTTCTCTTTATTCCCGTTCATTGTATGCTCCTTTCATGGTGGAAAAACTATTAATCAAAAAACTTTCCGTCCCGTTTGCTGATCTTAATATACAGCATATCGTGAGGAAAGTCTTAACCTCATTCTTGTGTAATTCTTAACTGATCCTTAAATCTGAATACGTTGGGAAACCGTAGGCGCTTTCGGCACCCTTAACAGCTCTGATGATTGCTTCGCTCATAACGTCGGCCGCAAGCGTGCCCACAAGGTTCTGATCCACTTTAACATCTCCGACAGATACAGCCCAATACAATGCTCTTAATAACATGCAGAATATCACATTCTCGCTTGTCAAAATATACATCCATTTAATATTTTTTTACTTCAAAATGCCTTCACAAAACATAAAAAAATCCCGTAAACCCTTATAAATAAAGGGTTTGCGGGAAATTGTATTTACTCATACTCGATGGTCTATAAGTGGTTTGTGCTATCTGTAGTGGTCATCATTATCATTATTATACAGGATATAGTGGCATTATCGCACCTATTTTGATTTGCAGGAGTTTTTGTGGTCAAAACGGGTCAACGTTTAAATCATACACATCTTCTATCCCTATTATTATGTATTCTCTCCACTATCATCGAA
>ONVE01000167.1 GCA_900321215.1 uncultured Eubacterium sp.
AGACCTGAGGTGAGCGAGACACGTCACAGAACGCTTTGCTCAGAGAGAAGACTTCTGGATATACCTCTTGACGGACCGTTCCTTGTGGTCGGTGAAAGGATCAATCCTACCGGTAAGAAGAAGCTTCAGGAAGAGCTTCGCGCAGGAAAGCTGGATATGGTGGCTGATATGGCTGTATCGCAGGAGAAGTACGGTGCAGCGGTTCTTGATATCAACATGGGCGTCAACGGTATCGACGAAGAGGAAATGATGAAGAAGGCTATCTATGAGGTAACTTCTCTTACAGACCTTCCGCTTTGTATTGATTCTAGCTACGTAAATGTTGTTGAAGCGGCTCTTCGTATATATCCGGGCAAGGCTCTTATCAATTCGGTTTCTCTTGAAGAGAAGAAGTGCAGACCGCTCTTTAAGCTGGCTAAGAAATACGGCGCTATGTGTATACTTCTTCCGCTTTCAGATAAGGGACTTCCTGAAACTCTTGAGGAGAAGAAGGAAAATGTCAGAGAGCTTGTAAGGATAGCGCTTGAAGAAGGTCTTTCAATGGAAGATCTTGTGGTGGACGGACTTGTTTCAACAGTAGGCGCTATCAAGGAAGCAGGCCTTATGACTCTTGATACCATCAGGTTCTGCCATGATGAGTTGAAGCTTCCTACAATATGCGGACTTTCAAATATCTCCTTCGGTCTTCCGGAGCGTATAAATATAAATGCGGCATTTCTTACCATGGCGATCGCAAACGGACTTACTATGGCTATAGCAAATCCTGGACAGGATCAGCTCGTTAATGCGGCTTATGCTTCTGACCTCCTTCTAAATAAGCCGGAGGCAGATAATATATATGTTTCAAATATCAGACATTTAAATACTGATGTACCGCAGGGGGCAGTTAAGACAAGTGCTCCGAGCGGAGACAGTAAGAATGCGGGCAGCGGAGAAGCTGCCGGTTCACCGGTTTTTCAGTGTGTGATAAACGGCAATAAAAGACAGATAGTAGATGAAGTAAAGAAGAGCCTTCAGAGCGGAGCGGCTCCAAAGGATATCATAGATAATGATCTTATCCCGGCAATCAACAGAGTCGGAGAGCTTTTTGAGCAGAAGAAATTCTTCCTTCCGCAGCTTATTTCCGGAGCAAATGCGATGGATGAGGCTATTGGATATCTGACACCATTACTTAATACAGAGGCGGCAGGCGAGAAGAAGGGAACAGTTGTCTTTGCGTCGGTTGAGGGCGATATCCATGAGATCGGTAAGAATCTCTGTGTACTTATGCTCAAGAACTACGGCTATGATGTTATAGACCTTGGCAAGGATGTTCCTAAGGAAGCTATAATCGAAGCAGCAGAGAAGCATAATGCAGATATCATCGGACTGTCGGCACTCATGACTACTACGATGATGAAGATGAAAGAGGTCATCGAATTTGCTCACGAGAAGGGTATAAGAGCAAAGGTCATCATAGGCGGTGCCGTGATCACAGAGAGCTTCGCGGAGGAGATCAAGGCTGACGGATATTCAAGGGATGCAAATGAATGCGTAAGACTTGTCCAGAGGCTTCTCGGACATGAATAAAAAGGCACAGTCCGGCATAACGGCGCGGAACAATACAGCTGTGTTTTTTATTGACATTGATACAGGAAATAACTATAATTAATGAATATACTTAGCAAAAGTTGAAAGGTGGATTTAATATGAAGACGAAGGTTTTATCTCTGCTGGTTGATAATACATCAGGCGTTTTAAGCAGGGTCTCAGGAATGTTCAGTCGTCGTGGATATAATATAGACAGCCTGTCAGTAGGTGTGACTGAAAACCCTAAATATTCAAGAATGACAGTTGCAGTAAGCGGTGATGACCGTATACTCAGCCAGATCAAGAAGCAGCTCAATAAGCTTGAGGATGTTGTTGAGATAACAGAACTTGAGGATGGCGCATCAGTTTGCCGTGAGCTTGTGCTTGTTAAGGTTAAGGCTGATATAGCCGAGAGACAGCAGATCATTTCTGTTGCAAATGTTTTCAGAGCCAGCATCGTTGATGTATCACCTGATTCGCTTATGATAGAGCTTACAGGTAATTCAAGCAAGATCGAGGCATTCATCAATCTTTTAAATGGATTTACCATTCAGGAATTCGTAAGAACAGGTCTTACAGGTCTTGTTCGTGGTAATTAAGTGATTTAGGCGGCGGATGACTTCGCCGCCATGTTTTTTATAGGAGGGATTATAGCTATGATAAGGTATTCAAATGTCTTTGATAACAGCAATATGCTGCTTATCGAACAGGGTGGAGCATATTTTGTATACGAGCATCAGATGGACAGGTCGAATTCGGCTATGTCAGCTGCAAATGCTTATTTCATGAGAGAGATGAACGTAAAGAAACGTCAGGTTCTTGTACAGCTGAATGGGACAGCTGTCAGAATGCAGGCGGGAGCTATGCAGTGGATGACCGGAAATATCAGCATGAGGACGGGGCTGAATGTTGGTAATTTCATCGGAAAAGCCATCAAGGCTAAGGTTACAGGCGAATCACTCACAAAACCTATTTACGAAGGTGCAGGATGTATAATGCTTGAACCGACCTATAACCATATCCTTATAGAAAATGTCGCAAACTGGGGCCCGGCAGGCGTTGTACTTGATGATGGTCTTTTCCTTGCCTGCGATGAGAGTGTTGAGGAGAAGGTTGTTGCAAGAACAAATCTTTCATCTGCGGTATTCGGCGGTGAAGGTCTCTTTAACCTTTCGCTCAGAGGACAGGGCTTTGCAGCTCTTGAATCACCGGTACCTAGAGAAGAGCTTTTTGTATTTGATCTTGATAATGATGTACTTAAGATAGATGGAAATATGGCGATCGCATGGTCGGCTTCACTTAACTTCTCGGTTGAGAAGACTTCAAAGTCGCTCATCGGATCTGCCATCAGTAAAGAAGGTCTCGTAAATGTATACAGAGGAACAGGCAGAGTCATGATGGCTCCTACACTTCCTGGTGCACTTAATATGTTTGACCATAACGGACCTGAGCAGACCACATCGAACGCTCATCCATTATCATCTCTTGGTAATTAAACTAAAAGTAATCGGAGTCGATCGAAGTGAATCATTTAGAGGCACAGTCATATATAATGCCGTTTATTGAAGGCAAGCTTCCTGAGAATAAGAATGAGGATTTCTTCATTCATATGAACAGCTGTCCGAAATGTCGTGAGGAGCTGGAAATATATTATACGCTTATCGTCGGAATGAAGCAGATCGATAATAAGCAGGAGGTTGCTACTGACTTCAGTGCGGATCTTGATAGAAATTTAAAAAAACTCGAACATAAATATAGAGGACGCAGGAGAATACGTTTTTCGGCGTTCTCTATTGTGATGGTTTCTTTGATCTTCTTCATCGCAGCATTCTACGGAAGGGCGCTCAGCAGCGTTTATGATTTTGAACAGAAGAAGAAGCTGTCATCTCAGGGACAGTATTATTTCAGCAGGGAGCTTTCCAAGGAGCTACTGATCGGTGATAAGGACCGCGTGAAGGAAAGTGAAGAGATCACGGCGGAGCCTGAGATAACATTTTTCATGAAGATATATAACTATGATGATATAACCGACAGCGACGCTCTCACTCATAAGGTCGGCAAAGAGATCTATGATGAGAGAGAGGAAACGGAAGACACAGAAGAAAGCAGTGAGGAGAAGGCGGATGAATAAGATTCTCTTGATTGACGGAAACAGCATAATGAACAGGGGGTATTACGGACTCCCTGAAATGACGAACAGTAAGGGACTGCATACAAATGCCGTGCTGGGCTTTCTGAATATCATTTTCAGGATAATTGATGAGGAAAAGCCGGGGTATATGGCAGTTGCATTTGACCTTCATGCACCTACCTTCAGGCATGAGATGTTTAAGGAATATAAGGGTACGAGAAAATCAATGGATCCTGAGCTCAGGGAGCAGTTCCCTGTAGTTAAAAAGCTGCTCCGTGCGATGAATGTGACTATCATCGAGCAGGAGGGCATCGAGGCTGACGATATTCTCGGAACCATGTCTGTAAATGCCGAGAAGGCCGGTTACAGCGTAACTGTACTTTCCGGAGACAGAGACCTTCTGCAGCTTGCAACGGATAAGGTGCTTATAAGGATACCGAAGACCAAGGGCGGAAAGACAACGGTCGAGGATTATTACGAGAAGGATGTCCTTGAAACATACAAGGTTACTCCTCATGAATTTATAGATCTTAAGGGACTTATGGGTGATAACTCGGATAATATTCCGGGAGTTCCGAAGATTGGACCGAAGACCGCCGAGGGACTGATCACAAAGTATCATTCGATCGAGAAGCTGTATGAGGATATTGCAGCCTTAAAAGAAGGTGCGGTCAAGAATAATCTTATAGAGTTTAAGGATCAGGCGTTTCTGTCAAAGGTGCTTGCAACCATTAAGACTGACTGCAAGCTTGGCGTAGAGCTTGCTGAGACAGAGATCTCTGATGAAAAGCTTTTTACAACAGAGGCTTATGACATTTTAAATGAGCTTGAATTAAAGAGCTTTCTTAAAAGATTTGAATTTAAGAAGGGTGGAAGCAGTGCCA
>ONVE01000169.1 GCA_900321215.1 uncultured Eubacterium sp.
GAAGCTGTAAAGGTGGGCGAGGTAGTTAAGGTAAGAGTACTTGACGTTGACCTCAAGAGAAACCGTATCTCCCTTACAATGCGTCTTAACGATGAGGAAGAGAAGAAGCAGCAGAGAAATGAGCGCAGACCTGACAACAGAAAGCGTCAGGACCGCAAGCCAAAGGGCTTTGATGCGTCACAGCTCCATAACAGCAGCTTCCGTATAAAGCAGAAATAAGGAGTATGCAATGATTTTCAGAACTGAGGAAAAAGAGTTTGTATGTGCAGTGTGCGGCGAAAGCTCAAAGCATGAGATCATTACAGAGCAGGAGGATCCGAAGGGGGCTCCTGATCTGGATATGAGACCTGATGAGCCTGTACGCTCGGGAATAAAGTACTGGGTCAGCAAGTGCCCATGCTGCGGATATTGTAATTCCTTCATAAATATACCGGTCAAATTTACAAGAGAGTACCTTGATAGTCCAAACTACAACAGGGAGGGCGACGATCTTGCAGGAAGATTTATGAAGAAGTCTCTTGCCTGCGAGAAGAACAAGGAATGGGAGGAAGCTCTCAAGAGCTGCATGTATGCGGCATGGGTCTGTGATGATGAGGGTGACAGTGAACGTGCTGCGGAGTGCCGCAGAGCAGCTGTAAGGATATTTGATACCCACGGAACTGTTTTCAAGGAAAATGCGGATATAAAGCTCCTTGCTGCCGATCTTCTCAGACGAAGCGGTGCATTTGACCGTGTTATCCACGATTATAAGAACTATCACTTCGGCTCGCCGCTTATTATGGCGATAGCTGCTTTTGAGGTAAAGCTTGCTGAGCAGGGAGATGCAGCCTGTCACAAGGCAGACGAGATCCCGGGAGTAAGAGTAAAATAAAATACGGACAGCGGCAGTGTAAAGGTGACTGAGCACTGTCGCTTTTTGCGTTCTGATGTCCGCGGTGCAATGAAGCTTTTTCGGCAGTGAGCATTTTTATGCAAACCGCTGAAAAATGTGCGTATTAGGCTAAAATCAACAGTTTTGCTTGACATAAAAATACAATATGTGTTAAAATATAATTTGTAATATAATTTGTTATGGAGGTTTTTTTATGGCATTTTGTAAATTCTGCGGTAAGCAGATTCCTGATGGCGGTGCTTGTGACTGTGCAGCAGCAAAGACAGCTGCAGCGGCAAGCGAAAAGGCTGAGAATACTGCCGAAGCTGTTAAGGAAGAGGCAGTTCAGGCTGTTGAGACAGTAAAGGAAGAGGCTGCAAATACTGCTGAGACAGTTAAGGAAGAAGCAGCAAAGGCTGTAGAAAAAGTTGAAGAGAAGGTCGCTGAGGTAACCGAAAAGGCTGAGGAGAAGGCATCTGAGATCGTTAACGAAGTCAGAAGCGATTCTGATTCTGCTGCACAGAATGTTCAGCAGAAGGCTGAAAACACAGCACAGCAGGCAAGCAATGGTTTCAAGCAGCTCAGCGGAGCTGATATTGCCAAGAAGGTCGAGGGGATCACAAACAGCATCAATGAGAAGCTGCCGGAGAATGTAAAGAAGAACAAGAGCCTTGTTTATGCAGCAGCAGGCGCATGCGTACTCCTTCTTCTCCTTATCGTTCTCTGTCTCTGTTCATTGGGCGGAGGTGCTAAGGGAACAGTCAAGAAGTACGTAAATAATACTTACAGCAAGAAGGGCGGCAAGACCTTCTATTCACTTATGCTTCCAAAGGCTTCTGTCAAGGAGCTCAAGGACGAAGACAAGTTTGATGATCTTGTTGAGGACTACAACGACAAGATAGAGGACCTTATAGACGATCTTGACGGAAAGTCTACAGTTCCTAAGTTTGATAAGATCTCACGCAAGGAGACAATGAAGAAGTCAGAGCTTAAGAAGGCTGAGGAATATTTCGATAGCATAAACGAAATGTTTGACGCTGACGATGACGACGTAAAGGTACTCAAGGGCTATGAGGTCAGAGTCAAGACAAGAAGCAGAGATGAAGACGGCGACATTGACCACGATAAGGATACAATGTGCGTTGTTAAGGTAAAGGGCGAAGGCTGGAAGGTAATTCCGTCATCAGCGTCCGACATCGGAGCATCAGCAAAGCTTCTCCGCGGAATACTTGGTATCAGCTCAAGCTTTATGGATGATGAAGACAGCGGCATTGATTTCAGTGATATTTTTGAATAATCAATATGATCCGAAGCAGAAATGCTTCGGATTTTTATTGACTTATGGGTGGTTATGTGGTAAAATAAATGTATTGTATTTGTTACGGAGGTCATAAAATGCCATATTGCAAGAATTGCGGTAAAAAGACGCCGCTTTTTAAAAAATGCGACTGCACAGCAGCAGAAAAGACCGGAAAGAAGAGCGGAAAGGGCGTACTTGTTCTGATCGTCTTTTTTGTGTTTTTTATACTGGGGCTGATACTGGGACTGCATTTAGCAGGCTCGGGAACAAAGGGAACTGTAAAGAGATACGTCAAGGCTGCATCAAGCAAGAATGGCGGAAAGACGTTCTACTCGCTTACTATGCCCGATGACGCTATAAAGGCTCTTAAGGATAATGGAAAGTACGATGATACAGTTGATGCCTTTAATGACATGATCGAGGACATGATTGATGACCTTGAGGGCAAGGAGTCTGTTCCTAAATTTGATAAGATAGTCAAAAAGCAGAAGCTTACCAAGGCGGAGCTGAAAAATGCTGAGCAGTACTTTGTGAAACGTGCAGAAAAATACGGTGCAAAGGACGCAAAGATTAAGGTGACAAGAGGTACTGAGATAAAGTTCAGGACAAAGAAAAAGGACGAGGACGGCGACTATAACTACGAAAAGGCGACAGTGTGCGTTGTTAAGATAAGAGGCGAGGGCTGGAAAATAATCCCGTCTGACGCAAAGGGACTTGAATACTACGGATAAAAAATCTCCGAAGCAGAAATGCTTCGGATTTTTTTATTGACTATTTTGCCAATATATGGTAAAATAATTTGGTCGTGCCAATCACTGAGGGAAGTGCAGGCACAGTTTATATCGGAAAGATGGAGAGATCAAATGGCGTCGACTATATTATATAAGACACTGATAATGCTTATCCTTATAGGTGTTGGAGTTTTGTGTGCGAAAACAAAGCTTATCAGTGAGGCATCAAATAAGGATTTGTCGAAATTCGTGCTTCAGGTGGTAAATCCTGTGGTGATATTTATGTCATATCAGACAGAATACCGTGTGGAGCTCGTCAAGAACCTTCTGCTGACATTTGTTATATCCGCCGCAGTACTGTGCGCGGTTATACTTCTGTCCTACGTATTTGTGCGCAGCAAGCAGGACAGGGAAACGGAAATAGAACGCTTTTCAGCGGTATATTCAAACTGCGGATTCATGGGGATACCCCTTGTGGATGCCATCTACCATGAGGAGGGCGTGTTCTACCTTACCGCCTTCATAACTGTTTTCAATCTCATTGTCTGGACTCACGGAGTTATCCTTATTTCTGGACAGAAGGACTTCAAACAGGTGGTAAAGGTTTTCTATTCACCTACGATAATAGCTATATTGCTTGGCCTGGTCACTTTTTTTGCTCAGATAAAGCTTCCATCAGCTCTTGCCGATTCACTTGGCTTTATCAAGGAACTGAATACACCTATGGCGATGATAGTATCGGGAGTTACCATAGCAGCCACAAGTCTGCCGAAGCTTCTGAAAAACTACAGGATATACTACGTTTGTCTGCTCAAGCTCCTGATAATGCCTCTGATAATATCTGTACCCCTGGTCCTTCTGGGAGGCATAGACGAAAAGGTGCGCATGACTATCCTCATTGCATCAGCAGCTCCCCCTGCGGCTATGTGCACACTCCTCAGCATAAGGTACGGACGCAATTCTGTATATTCTTCAGAGATTTTTACAGCGGGAACTATACTCTCTGTTGTCACATTACCGCTTGTAGTCAAGGCTACGGAATATTTAACAAAAATACTATAAGTACTTTGGCCAAAACGCTGATTTTATAAAATTTTGCCCTAAAATGTTTGAAATTTAATAATAGTGTGTTATAATATAATTACGTTAAAAGAGATTGA
>ONVE01000012.1 GCA_900321215.1 uncultured Eubacterium sp.
AGGCCCTCTATCTTTTCGCCTTTAATACCTATATTAACCGGAAAGATGTCGCACTGTATCCTTTCCGCCATAACTCCTGCAGAGCTCTTTCCGCAGGTCATAAGCCTGGCAACATCTCTTGTGACACTGCATCCGGTCTGGCTGATATTTTCAGCAACCACTCCGTTATCAGCGCACATGATGACCAGCGCTCTCTTTGAAATATCTATATTCTCGCTTCCGAAAACCCTTCCGATCTTCACAAGCATTTCTTCAAAACGTCCCAGTCCGTCAATCGGTTTTGCAATATCGTCAAACCGCTCGCGCACTCTTTCTCCCGCAATATCATCAAGCTTTGCAGGCTTCCCGTAATATTCAAATATCAGGCTTCTGATATCATCTGATTTACTCATACTCCCACTCCGTCAATTAGATAACTTCCCAACAAAACTCCACATTTGTCTAATAATACCATATTTTCACTCAAAGATTAAGCTTTTTTTTATTAGTATTAAACAATATAAAAAAGCAGCTCTGCTCTAGGTAAGCAGAACTGCGAAATATTAATTATATATTATTTACAGCCTTGCTGCCATTTCGGTAACAAGCTTTACTGAATGCTCGATAGCCTTTTTGGTAAATGAAGGATAATCCATGTCTGCAGAGTCATCAGCCTTATCTGAGATGGCTCTTATGATAAGAAATGGAACCTTATTCAGTGCTGCAACGTGTGCGATAGATGCGCCCTCCATTTCCGTGCACATTCCCTTAAAGGTCTCTACGATCCAATCCTTTTTGGCACTGCTTGAAATGAACTGATCACCGCTTACGACTCTTCCTTCATAAACCGTAATATCAGGATTAACAGCCTCGCAGGCCTCTTTTGCAACCTTTCTGATGCCTTCATCGGCTGTATAAACCGAAATTTCCTGATCCGGCACTATACCCGGCTCATAACCAAGTCCGGAAACATCCATATCATGCTCAAGTGCATCTGTCGAAAGAACTACATCACCTATATCTATCCTGCTGTCAAGGCTTCCTGCAATACCTGTATTAATAACGCAGTCAACATTATATCTTATGATAAGCGCCTCAGTACACATGGCAGCATTAACCTTACCGATTCCTGACTGTACAAGTACAACATCTTTGCCTGAAAGCTTACCTGATGAAAATGTCATTCCGGAAATTACTTCCACCTTGGTATCTTCCATCTTCTCTCTTAAATCTGCGATCTCTTTCTCCATCGCGCCAATGATTCCTATCATCTTATAAACCTGCCGGGTGCGGCATTTTCCTTTCTCTTTTTTTTCGGAAAGCCTTTAACCGATTGAAAACTAAAGACTCCGGATGTATAATAACAGCATGCAGATATGGTTCATCGGTAGAACGCCAGCTTCCCAAGCTGGAAAGGCGGGTTCGATTCCCGTTATCTGCTTTTTCTTTTGCCATTTTATCATAAGAAAAGCATCATAACAAGATTACTATTTCGTCTTACTCATAAAGTACTCCAGCATCGACCTGTTCGAGATCTTGCTCTCATACCACTCCCAATGCTCGATATTAAATACATGATAAAGATGAACTCCGTCTTCCTTCTTCCATTTGAGCATCTTATATTCAAGTCCGTTTTCTTCGAGAACATCCTTAAGAAGCAGACTCTGGAAATGCAGAAAATCATTTTCTGATGCAATAAGATATACCGGTGGGAATCCCTTCTTATCCGGTTCTGCATCCTTAATAGTATCACTGAAGCTGATATGACCGTTCCAAGGTGCATTTTCGCCCTGCTTGCCGAGGAACATATCTATATACGCCTTTGCTGTTCCTCTTCCAACGTCAGTATCCTCTCCTTCAAGTATATAAAGCTTATCGGTGATCGGGCACGGACAGCACACAGATACAGCACTCAGCTTAAATGATACCGGCTCAACACTGTATGCCTTACAAAGCTCCTCACTCTGCATTATGCAGGCTGTAAGAAGCGCAAGATGACCGCCTGCCGAATCACCAGTAAGAAGCACCTTGTCAAGATCAAAGCCGCGCATCGGACCATACTTTTCCAGCCAGTGAAGGCTGTCAAAGATATCTGAAACTATGCCCTGAAGATCAGTTGTCTGCAGCAGTCTGTAACCCATTCCCATAACTGCATAGCCTTCCGTTGCAAGAGCAGCCATATAATTCTCAGAATCATCTATATGGCTGAAGCACCATCCTCCGCCATGTATATTTATAATTGCCGGAAGCTTTCCTTCGCCGTTAAAATCCTCCGGATAATACAGATTCATCATATGATCAACATTATAATCCATTATATAAGGGACATGCTTTTCCACCCTGAAGCCTGAAGGCTTTACCGTATCAGTTCTTCCCTTACTGTTTTCCTCGATCGTTTCCCAAAAATCAACCAATATCTTTCTGTAGTCCTTCTCGCTCATTTCCCTTCTCCTTTAAAAAGCAAAAATGTCACGGTTAAATGCTGATGCACATAACCGTGACATTATAATAACATGATAATCAGACTCAATACAGCGCTAGTATTGTCTGTATTTTACCCGAATAATCAGATATTGAATTAGTTCTCAGCCTTTGCTGCCTTAGCTGCAAGGATCTGCTTTGTAAGAAGTGGTACGATCTTGTTAAGATCACCAACTACACCGTAGTCAGCTACATCAAAGATAGGAGCTGTCTCATCCTTGTTGATTGCGATGATGATATCAGACTCTTCCATACCTGCAACGTGCTGGATAGCACCTGAGATACCGATTGCAAAGTAAACATGTGGACGAACTGTCTTACCTGTCTGTCCAACCTGAAGTTCCTTTGGCTTCCAGCCTGAATCTACAACTGCACGTGAGCATGAAACTTCACCGCCGATAGCAGCTGCAAGGTCCTCAAGGATCTTGAAGTTCTCTGCAGAACCAACTCCACGTCCGCCTGATACAAGGATCTTAGCATCCTGGATATCAACAACGTCAGAAACTTCCTTAACGATCTCAAGGATCTCTACATAGTTAGCATTTGGTGTAAAGCCAGGGTTGAACTCTTCAACTACTGCCTTAGCGCCTGCAACCTTATCCTTCTTCTGCATAACACCAGGACGAACTGTAGCCATCTGTGGTCTGAAGTCAGGACAAGCGATTGTTGCGATTGTATTTCCACCGAATGCAGGACGAGTCATAAGAAGCTGATTGTGCTTCTGCTCTCTTCCTGGGATTGCAACAAGTGGGAAATCTCCGATATCAAGCTGTGTACAGTCAGCTGTAAGACCTGTATGAACACGTGCACATACACGAGGACCAAGGTCACGGCCGATTGCTGTAGCACCGATAAGGAAAACATCCGGCTTGAATTTCTCGATTACAGATGCAAGAGCATGTGTATAAGGCTCTGTTCTGTACTCCTTAAGTTCAGGGTCATCTACAACGATAACTCTGTCTGCACCGTACTCGGCAAGTGAGTCTGCAAGACCCTTAACGCCTGAACCAACAAGAACTGCTGTTACTTCTGTTCCGAGGTCTGCAGCAAGGTCCTTACCTTTACCAAGTAATTCGAATGCAATGTTGCTTATTTCATTATCAACCTGCTGAGCGAATATAAATACGCCCTTGTATTCTTCTAATGCCATTACTGTCATCCTCCTTATTAAATAACAAACTTCTCAGCAAGCTTAGATACGATATACTCTGCTGATTCATCAGGTGTTTCAAGAACAACCTTCTCACCGGCACCCTTCTTTACCTTATCTGAAGCCTTTGCGATCTGTGTTGGTGAACCCTTGAGACCAAGGTTCTCATCAAGAACATCCTTAAGGTCTGCTCTGCCCCATGTTGTGATAGGAGCATCATCCTTACAAGCATCAAAGATTCCACCAGGAGTCATGTAACGTGGCTCATTTAACTCTGAAAGAGCTGTAATGAGACATGGCATCTTAGCCTTAAGC
>ONVE01000187.1 GCA_900321215.1 uncultured Eubacterium sp.
TCAAGATAAAACCAAACAAAAACAAGGAGCCGCATCGTTGGGGTGATGCGGCTCAAAGGTATGAAAAAATGTGGGGGAAGGTATAGAATCCTTCGTTGGAACAATTATAATATACTTCATATATATGTTTAAGTTGAGTATATTCTGTGAAAAAAAAGTGAACAACCGCTTGCAATTATTAACTTTTCTTAATAATCAGCCATTTTTTCTCTTATTTATACACATATATCTCAGATCCGGCTTCTTCCACTTCCGCCGAAAAACTCTTCCGTCCTGTCCGGATCTCCTTCGCCTGAACCGGATCATAATATCTTATATAATCCGAATTATAGCTTACTACAAGAACATATCGTCCGCCCGGCATTTTCACCGTAAACGGTATTCCCTGACTTAAGAAGCCTATGGCTGTATCAGTATCAGCCCCGGAAATGTTAAGTCCTTCTATTGCGGTAGTATGTGCAGCTATAGTCTCAACGTAACCCTCTTCCGACGCTTCCTTAATATCATAGCCTGAAGTATCGATACCTGCACTCTTCATGCTCATCATGATGCAGGCTCCAAGGCTTGACGCATTATCTTCAGCCGGCACATAATCAAACTTTCCTGCAACCGTAAGGTAAGGCAGACTCTCAGTGATACCATATATCATCCTTCCGTCCGAACCGGTCACTATGCCGCCGTTACTCTGGGCATATACAACAGCCCTTCCAAGTCCGGCAAAGCATTCCTTGAGCCCATCGTCCCAGAATACATAATATCTTTTTACTGTATTATCCGGATTAACCTCTGCCGATGCATGTGACACACCAAGCTCTCTGATCAGCATCTCCGTAACACTGCTTCTGTAATACAGTGCATCCGGCATTTCCGGATTATCGTCATTATCATCCAGCTTATAAGTCAGATGATCGTCCGAACAAGGCTGATAGCGTCCCTCGGTTCTGAGAACTCTGGTAACCTTCATATCACCTGCGGTCAGCTCCACATCCTTAACGAATATGCCTGCCTTGCTGTAATCCTTGGAAATCTTGCCATCATCCTTAACCAGGAAAATGTTTGAGAAGTAAAATACAGGCTCTCCATCGCTTCCTGTGGTTATATTGTCCGGTGCAGCAGCACCGTACACAAGAACCCTGCCCTTAAAGCCTATGATACGGAGCTTCTTACCATCACCGGTAAAATGATAATCCTCGCCGGTAAGTATATTTTTGAGTATCACCTCATCCGCCCCTGTAGGCGAATCCGTATCCGGAAATGCAGCCAGCATTCCATCCTCTGAGACAGCTATCATATCCTGCGGCATTTTTGCGGAAAGCTCCTCTCCCACGCCGCTTTTAATGTCATATTTCATAAGACAGTTATCAATGATCGTATAAAGCTCTCTCTTCTCCTGATCAAACCAGACAAATCTCTTCGCTCCGGTCTTAAGAGCGTCATAAGATTCATCCGTTTCAACAAGAAAGATAAGACTGATCTCAGACTTCTCAGCCTTATAGCTGTAGAGGAAGATGCCATTTCTTCCTTCATATTTACCGTGGTCCATACGTCCGATCACAGCAAAATACGCATTTCCGTCATTATCGACAGAGATAAGCTTCGGAAAGCTTTGGTTGAAGAATGTATAATCCTCCTCCCTGTTTCTGCTGCCGCATCCGAAAAGCCTTGCAGCGCTGCCCGTACGGCTGTCATAGTACCACAGCTCTCCCGCAAGGGAGAAAAGTGATTTACGTCCGTCAGGCGACCAGATGTACTGTCTGTTATCGGTATAGTGTTTTCTCTCTGAACTTGATGTCGGAGTAATGCTCGCAGAAGCAAATATCTCCTCGATGCTTCTTTCACTTTTCTGAAGCTTTACTTTATTGTTGCTGATATCAAAGGAGAGATAAATGGTATCTGTTATGCCGTATTCGACTATTGCGTCGTTGTCCGGCGATTTAACTATATACTTAAGCTCGATCAGCGCGGTATTCGATGTGATCTCCCTGACTCCCGGAACTATAGTTGTAGCAAGGACCGGATTTATATCCTTCCATAATTCCTCTTCCCTGCTCTTCTTCTCGTCCTTCTTCTCCTTCTCGCTATACTCTGCATCATCCGCTCCCGCATCATAGCTTGAGGAAGGGAAGATATCATGATTATATGTTACAGCATAGCTTATAAGCTGCTGAAGAAAGTCTCTCTCAAGAGTTACGACCCTTGTGTAATACCTGACAGTTTCATGTCCCGACTTAAGGAGAACCACGAAGCTGTACTCGGTATCCCGGTGCATATCCATTCGGATGGAAGCTCTGTAAACCCTGCCGGTATCTCCTTTATCTTTGGAATTGATGCCGGAAAGCCTCAGAAAACCGGTAGAAGAATCCGTGTTTGCGGTTCCAAGCAGCTCCATCTCACCATTTTCGATGAGGTTTTCACCGGAGATATCACGAAGCTCGTATTTAACCTGGCCGGAATATTCTCCCTCGACTATAACCTCTATGCCCTTTTTATCATCAAGAGGTACGACCAGATTCCGATCCAGCCTGGTATCGAGCTTTGTTTTATAGCCCTTCATACGGTTCATTATATCTCCCTCGCGGCAGACACTGACCGTCGGGAGCTCCGGATTGCCTGTTTCCTTCGAAACCTTGTCCCGATTCACATTATAGATAATATTTACGATAAATGCCGACGCCGCAAAAAGTGCCGCAAAAAGCAGCACTTTCAGCATCGAACTTAAAATTCGTTCAAACATAAATTAATTCTAATCTCCAAAGCAGATACCGAGATCCTTTGCGCTCTTGATAAGCTGATCATCCGGATCTATGGTCTTGAGCTTTCCTGCAGACTCCTCAAGAGGGATTGCATCAACAAGATTATTTCTCATAACAACGAGCTTTCCGAAATCCTTGTCTCTGATAAGCTCAGCAGCCTTTGCACCAAGTCTGCTTGAAAGGACCTTATCGTAAGCATCCGGAGAACCGCCTCTCTGGGTATGTCCCGGGATAGCCACTCTGACATCGGAATCAAACTTCTCTCTGATCTTATCTGCAAGTTCATATGCAACTGAAGGATAAGCACTGTTTGCGATAACCGCCTTTCTCTCCTTCTTAGGAAGCTTTGCAACCTCCTTGGTGATAGCGCCTTCCGCAACGGCTATCATAATAGCCTTCTTGCCTTCCTTCTGATTCTTTTCTATTGCCTTGTAAACCTTCTTGATATCATAAGGTATCTCCGGAAGGAGTATGGCATCAACGCCGCCTGCAATACCTGCATACAATGTTATCCATCCAACCTTATGACCCATAACTTCAATTACAAATATTCTGCTGTGCGACTCAGCTGTTGTATAAATGTGGTCTATATAGCTTGTCGCAACATCAATCGCACTCTGGAAGCCGAAGGTAACATCAGTTCCGTAAATATCATTATCAATAGTCTTAGGAAGTCCTACAACATTAAGTCCTTCGCTTGCCAGTCTGTTGGCTGTCTTCTGAGATCCGTTGCCGCCCAGTACAACAAGTGCATCCAGCTTAAGCTTCTTGTAGTTTTCCTTCATGGCTTTAACCTTATCAACGCCATCTGCTGTAGGGATATCAATCTCCTTAAATGGCATTCTGCTGGTTCCGAGTATTGTTCCGCCCTTGTTGAGTATTCCGGCGAAATCAGCATACTTCATTTTCTTATAATTGCCGTAAACCAGTCCCTTATAACCGTCTATGAAGCCATATACCTCAAAGTCATCAGTGATAAGATTCTTGATACCTCTTACTACACCTCTCATTGTAGCGTTAAGCGCCTGGCAATCTCCACCACTTGTAAGCATTCCAATACGTAACATAAATCTACCTCCCTCTTATATTTCTTTTACATATTTCCCACTCCGAAGCCGGTCAAAACCCCTCATACGGGCAGACTACATCTCGGTTCTTCCTTCGAGAGCACGCATGAGCGTTACCTCATCTATGCACTCAAGATCTCCCCCGACCGGTACGCCGCTTGCAATCCTGCTTACCGGTATGCCTGCCGGCTTGACCATTTTTGAGATATACATGGCTGTTGCTTCTCCCTCAACGCTTGAGTTTGTAGCGATGATCAGCTCATCCACATCTCCCTGAAGTCGTATCATAAGCTCCTTCAAACGAATATCCTGCGGCCCGATCCCGGCGCCCGGATTGATAACCCCATGAAGCACATGATAAACTCCGTCATATTTTCCTGTTCTTTCATATGCCGCAAGCTCACGAGGCGTTTCAACCACCATGATAAGCTTATGATTCCTGACAGGAGAAGAACAGATAGGACACTCTTCCTTGTCAGTTATCGTACAGCACGTTTTACAGTACTTTATGTTCTGTTTTGCATTTTTTATGGCATCGGACAGAGCAAACGCCCTCTCCTCTGACATATTTATAATGTGAAATGCAAGTCTCTGAGCAGTTCTTCTTCCGATGCCCGGAAGATAAGAAAGCTCTTCGATCAGGCGGTTAACCTCTCCTCCGTAAATATCCATTTAGAAAGGAAAACCTCCTCCTAAGCCGCCGGTGATCTTACCGAGCTGCTCTTTCTCATCGTCAGCCTGCATACGGATAACTTCATTTACTGCAGCCATAACAACCTCTTCAAGTGTCTCGATGTCTTCAGGGTCAACAACCTCTTCAGAGATCTTTACAGAAGTGATCTCCTTGCGTCCGTTGATCTTAACGGTAACAACGCCGCCGCCTGCTGATGCTTCATATTCCTTCTCTTCAAGCTCAGCCTGTGTCTCCTCCATCTGCTTCTGCATCTTCTGTGCCTGCTTCATCAGATTGTTCATATTTCCCGGCATCATGCCGCCTCCGAATCCACCTCTTTTTGCCATTTTCTAAATCCTCCTGAAATATATATAAATTCTATCTGTTCTCCATCTCAAAATTAACCTTGGCTTTTGTTCTTACAACGCCGGTCTTCTCTTTAGAATCAGTTTTTCGATTCCTAACGAAGAAGACTATCTTCTTCTTATAATGATCGGACAGGGCATTTGTGATCATGTACATATTTCTGATGAAGAAATCCACTCCGCCCAGTTCATCATTGTATTCGCTCCAGTCATTGTCAACAAAAAGCTTTCCGTCTGCCGCCCTAAGCTTAAGCTTTCTGGCAAACTTCTCATAAATCTTAGGTAAATACTCTATCTCTCCCGCCCAGTTTGAAGCTATCTTCATAAGCAGCTCATCTGACGGATCTTCATACGTTCTTCTAAGTGCCGCACGGTCAATCTGTTCTTCCGCTTTGCCTGAAGGCTTTTTAGCGTCAGCCGCTGCCGGAAGACTATCCATCCGTCCAAGCTCTTCGCGTATCATTCTGCGTAATGTTTCCTGATCTATACCCTGCAGTGTTCCTGTGCCTGCTGTGCCGGATCCTCCGTCGGCCACTGCGCCTGCTGTGCCATCTGACGAAGCATTTTCACTTCCGGCTGCATATCCGGAATATACTGTGCCGCCCGGCACGAGACTCTTCTCCAGCCTCTCAACTCTGCCTGTTACAGCCGCAAGGTCACTTTCCATTTCCGGCCTTACCATTCTGATAAGAGCCATCTCCAGGGTTATCCTCTTGATAGTGGATATCCTTATCTCCTGAAGCAGTTCTCCAAGAATGTCAAGATATCTCATCAGAGTATCTGTTGAAAAATCCTTGCCAAGACTTATCAGCCTTTCTGCAGTTTCCTCGGTAATATCAAGACTTTCTCTGGTCATCGGCGAAATCTTAAGGAAGAGCATATTTCTGATAAACCATATGTAATCCGCCACAAACTGTGTAAGATCCCTGCCCTGCCAGACAACCTCATTGACTATATCCATAAGTGCGCTGATATCATCCTTCACGATCTCACCGGTCATCCTGATAAATACATCCGTATCTACAGCTCCGATAGAGTTCAATACCTTATCAAATGTAAGCTCTTCTCCAAGATTAAATGATATGCACTGGTCAAGTATGCTAAGCGCATCTCGCATCGAGCCATCAGCCGCCCTTGCGACATATCTTAACGCTTCCTCAGTAGCGGAAATGCCTTCCCTCTCCATCAGCTCGGTCAGACGTCCCGTGATGGTTTCTATGCTGATCCTGTGAAAATCATATTTCTGGCATCTTGACATTATAGTCACCGGAACCTTCCTTGCTTCTGTTGTCGCAAGGATAAAGATTACATATTCCGGCGGCTCCTCAAGTGTCTTAAGGAGTGCGTTGAAGGCTCCCGTAGAGAGCATATGCACCTCATCAATTATGTATACAAGATACTTTCCCTGACTTGGTGCATACTGCACCGCCTCAGTTATCTGTCTTATATTGTCAACGCCGTTATTCGATGCGGCGTCTATCTCAATAACGTTAAACGAATTCCCCCTTGCAATAGCCTGACAGCTGGCGCAGGTTCCGCAAGGACTTCCGTTTACAGGATTCTCACAATTAACAGTTTTAGCAAAAAGCTTCGCAATGGTAGTTTTTCCTGTTCCCCTTGTACCGCAAAAAAGATACGCGTGCCCTATTCTGTTGTGTATGACTTCATTTCTGAGAGTCTGTACTATATGCTCCTGACCCTTTACCTCTTCAAAGCTGTCAGGACGCCATTTACGATATAATGCTGTATATGACATACCATTATCCTTCTATCATCAAAGACGGAAAACCGTCCCCTGTATCCTTCCATCGTCAAAGACAAAGAAATATCCCCTGTCTCCCAAGAATAAAAGGAGCAAATTAATTGCTCCTTTTAATTATAATAAAATATTATGTTTTATTCAAGTATTCAGTGAATGAAGATTACGTATTGACATTGTTTATAATTATTTACATTATCATACCTATCTCCTGCCTCTTATGATCTGTCTGCTGCAGCTGTAGGTAATGACGAAATACCCGCCGTAGATAAGGCCGATTATAAGAGATGTGAAAATGATGGATCCCAGAATGTGATACTGCCCGAAGATCACAAGTGATTTATTTATGAATTTAATACCGAAGATCGAGTGGAACACTGCCAGTAACATCGGAA
>ONVE01000170.1 GCA_900321215.1 uncultured Eubacterium sp.
CCGTGAGGAACTCTGAGTGATGTATCTCTTACTTCTCTTGCCTTCTCACCGAAGATAGCTCTGAGGAGTCTTTCCTCAGCTGTAAGCTCTGTCTCTCCCTTAGGAGTAACCTTACCTACAAGGATGTCTCCGGCACGAACCTCTGCACCGATACGGATGATACCATTTTCATCAAGATCCTTAAGTGCATCCTGTGAAAGGCCTGCAAGGTCTCTTGTGATCTCCTCGGCACCAAGCTTTGTATCACGAGCTTCAGTCTCGTATTCTTCTATATGAACTGATGTATAAACATCTTCCTTAACAAGCTTCTCTGACAGAAGAACCGCATCCTCGTAGTTGTAACCTTCCCAGGTCATGAAACCGATAAGAGGGTTCTTACCGAGAGCAAGCTCTCCGTTGTATGTTGAAGCACCGTCAGCGATAACATCTCCTGCCTTAACCTTCTCTCCGGCTACAACAATCGGATGCTGGTTCATGCAGTTGCCCTGGTTGCTTCTTGCAAACTTGATTACATTATATTCATCTGTAGTTCCGTCCTCGGCTCTGATGATGATCTTCTCGCTTGAAGAAATCTCAACAGTACCTGCACGCTTAGCTACGATACATACTCCTGAGTCAACAGCAGCCTTTGCTTCCATACCGGTTCCGATAACAGGTGAATCTGTCTTAAGAAGCGGTACTGCCTGACGCTGCATGTTCGATCCCATGAGGGCACGGTTAGCATCATCGTTCTGAAGGAATGGAACCATGGAAGTAGCTACTGAGAATACCATACGTGGAGATACGTCCATAAGATCGATCTCGCTCTTAGGGAACTCAGCTGTTTCCTCTCTGAAACGTCCTGCTACGTTATTTCTTACAAAATGGCCTTCCTCATCAAGCTGCTCAGAAGCCTGTGCAACATGATAATTATCTTCCTCATCTGCTGTAAGATATACAACCTTCTCAGTAACGATAGGGTTCTCAGGATCAGTCTTATCTACAACACGGTAAGGTGCTTCGATGAAACCATACTCATTTATCCTTGCAAATGTAGCAAGTGAGTTGATAAGTCCGATGTTAGGACCTTCAGGTGTCTCGATAGGACACATTCTTCCGTAATGTGTATAGTGAACATCTCGAACCTCGAATCCGGCTCTGTCTCGTGAAAGACCACCAGGACCAAGAGCTGAAAGACGTCTCTTATGTGTAAGCTCTGACAGCGGGTTGTTCTGATCCATGAACTGTGAAAGCTGTGATGAACCGAAGAACTCCTTAACTGCTGCAGTAACTGGCTTGATATTTATAAGTGACTGAGGTGATACGCTTTCAATATCCTGTGTTGTCATACGCTCTCTTACAACTCTTTCAAGTCTTGAAAGACCGATACGATACTGATTCTGAAGGAGCTCACCTACTGATCTGATACGTCTGTTTCCGAGGTGATCGATATCATCATCATTTCCGATACCGTATTCAAGATGCATATTGTAGTTAATTGAAGCAAAAATATCTTCCTTAGTGATGTGCTTTGGCACAAGGTCATTTATGCTGTTCTTAATAGCTTCCTTAAGGTCTTCTGCGTCGTCATATTCCTCAAGAAGCTTAACGAGTACAGGATAGTATACGTTTTCGTTGATACCAAGCTCAGCTGGATCAAAGTCAACGTACTCTCTAAGATCTACTGCCATATTTGAGAGAACCTTTACATTCTTCTCCTCTGTCTGAACGATAACATATGGAACAGCTGCATTCTGGATAGCAGTTGCAGACTCACGGTTCATGATCTCACCGGCAGCAAAAAGCAGCTCTCCTGTAGTAGGATCAACAACATCCTCAGCAAGGATGAAGCCATCGATACGATTTGCGAGAGCAAGCTTCTTATTAAATTTATATCTTCCGACCTTAGCAAGGTCATATCTTCTTACATCAAAGAACATGCTGTTAACAAGGCTTTCAGCACTTTCAACAGCGAGAGGCTCGCCTGGACGGATCTTCTTGTAAAGTTCAAGAAGGCCTTCCTCATAGCTTCTTGACGGATCCTTCTCAAAGCTTGCAAGAAGCTTTGGCTCTTCACCGAAAAGCTCTAAGATCTCCTCATTTGTTCCAATTCCAAGTGAACGGATGAATACCGTTATCGGAACCTTTCTTGTTCTATCTACACGTACATAAAAAACATCATTGGAATCTGTCTCGTACTCGAGCCATGCACCTCTGTTAGGAATTACCTGGCTTGAATACAGGGTCTTTCCGATCTTATCATGACCGATTGAGAAGTAAATACCAGGAGAACGAACTAACTGGCTTACTATAACTCTTTCAGCACCATTGATGACAAATGTACCGGTTTCTGTCATAAGCGGAAGATCACCCATGAAAATCTCATGCTGATTAATCTCCTCTGTGTCATGATTATGAAGACGTACGTTTACCTTGAGCGGTGCAGCATATGTTGCATCTCTCTCCTTGCACTCTTCGATCGTGTACTTGATATCATCTCTGCATAACTGAAAATCGACAAACTCCAGACTCAGCTGACCGGAAAAATCAGTGATTGGAGAAATATCGTCAAATGCTTCTCTTAACCCTTCGGTAAGGAACCACTCGTACGAGCTGACCTGAACCTCGATAAGGTTAGGCATGTCAATAACTTCCTTCTTGTTGGAATAGCCCATCCTGGTACTTCTTCCGGACTTGATAGGATGCATTCTGTACTTATTCATCGACGCATTCACCCCTTGAAATTATTTTTTGGCAGTTTTGGGCTTTTAGGGATACGAACCCACAATAACCCATAATGACAGATAACTAGTCTACCATCGCTAATCAATAATGTCAACCTGTTTTTATAAAAAATCACAAAAAATTTTTAACAGCAAATTTCAGGGAACAGTATTAAAAATGTTCCCGTACTGTTCCCTGAAAAATATTTCATTCTTATATAATAGTTACTTATAACATTCTCTTTTCTTCCAAAGTATAAAATGAAGCCCTATCCTATATGTCCATCCCTGTACATAGAGAATTTATCCATAGGATAATCCTTAAGGTTGTCCTTGATATTTCTTCCGTCAGCATTTGAAAGGAGTGCTTCTCTCGCACGGCTTATCTCATTCTCAGCCATATGCTTTGAAGGTCCTCCTACGCATCCGCCCGGACACATCATTCCTTCTATAAAATCCTCCGGAAGTCTTCCTGCCTTAAGCAGAAGGAGCGCCTGTCTGCACTCGGCTCCTCCGGCACATTTTCTAAGCTTGATATCACTGGTGTCTACACCATTTTCCTTCATGCACTCGATGACCGCATTGGCAACTCCTCCGGAAGAAGCAAAACGCTTACCGAAGATTGATGCCTCCTGGTACTCATCTTCTACCGGCGTAAGCTCTATATCTCTCGAACGAAGCAGGGCTCTGAACTCACCGTAGGTCATTACATAATCGGCATTATCAGGGATGCTCTCATCTCTTGACTCAGCCTTCTTGGCGATACATGGTCCGATAAATACAGTCACGCATCCCGGATTTGTATACTTCAAATATCTTGATACAGCACACATCGGAGAAACAGTTGTAGACTTATTATTCTCAAACTGCTCCGGAAAATGCTTCTTCAGCATATTTATAAATGCAGGGCAGCATGAGGTTGTCATCTTACGGCCTTCCTTAAGCGCCTCGGTCCATTCCTCAGCCTCAAATGCAGCCGTCATATCTCCGCCGAGTCCTACCTCTACCATATCGGCAAAGCCCATATCGATAAGAGCTTTTTTGATAGATGCCATGGTTATATCCTTACCGAACTGTCCTTCTGTTGCCGGTGCACACATGGCAATAACCTTTTTGCCCGCTTTGATCTCTTTAATTATGTCAACCAGATAAGACCTTGATGAGATTGCACCAAACGGACATGAATGTATGCAGTGTCCGCACTGAACGCATTTCTCCTCATCGATCATACAGAGTCCGTCTTCATCATATGTGATGGCGCCTGTAGGGCAGGACTTCTTGCAAGGTCTTTCAAGATGAGCGATAGCGTTATATGGACAAGCCGCTGCACATTTACCGCACTCCTTACATTTTGAAGGATCTATGTGGCTTCGGTTTCTGTCAATAGTGATGGCACCGAACTGACACGAATTAAGACATGCCTTACCCATACAGAGTCTGCAGTTATCCGTAACTACGTATGAAGCGATAGGACATTCGTCGCAGGCCGGATCCAGTACCTGCACGATATTCTTCGATTTCTCATCCTTCTCCGGTGTCGGACACTTGCCGAGCGCAAGTCTTATCCTCTGGCGTACAAGCTCTCTCTCCTTATATATACAGCATCGAAAGCTTGCCTTCGGTCCCGGGATAAGCTTATAAACAAGCTTATCAAAATAGTCTTCCTCAAGTTCGTCATTCCACGCAAGTCTTGCAACTTCTTCAATAACCTTATGCTTGAAGCTTACGATTCCTTCATCATTTGTTATCATATCTTCCCTCCGTTTATAATAATCTATGCAGCGCTGTAGTTTTTAAAAAGTCTTTCTCCACAAAGCCTTTTTCCCAGCAGCCGCACATTATATTTTTCATTTTTTAATATTCAGGACCTTGAAATCATCCAGAAGCTCCGGATTGTCCTTAACATGAGTTGTAAGAAGCAGAATCCCTTCTGCCGTTTTCCTTCTGATATATTCAGCAGTCTTACGCGAATTATTCTTATCAAGTCCTGAAAATGGTTCATCCATAATGTATATATCCCTGTCGGAAGCACACGCCCTGACAACAGATACTCTCTTTCTCATACCGCCCGAAAGCTCGGAAACCGGTTTATATATATCCTCTTCATCAAGAAGCCGGGTAAGCTCCTTCACTATCTCCTCGTCCGTAAGCCCTTTGTTCACAAGCTTCACATTCATAAATGCACTCTGCTCCTCGCAGAGTCTGTCCTCCTGAAATGAAACACCTATTCTTATATTTTTAACAATCAAAGAAGCCGGAGAAAAACTTATAGATCCTTCATCCGGCTTTTCGAGCCCCATGATGATCCTAAGGAGAGTGGTCTTCCCCTCTCCCGAATCACCTGAGATAAGAATCCTGCTGTGCGATTCAGCTTCAAATGAAACCTTGTCCAGCACGATCCTTCCATCATATTTTTTTGTCAGATTTTTTGCCGTTATTACCATATAAAAGCCCCGCCAGTAATCTGAATGCTTTCTCGGATAATACCGATACCAAAATGATCATAAATGTCCATGCGAACAGCCTGTCCGTTTCAAGAAAGATCTTTGCACGGTAGAGACCGTTTCCCATAGTTTTTAGCGGCTGACCTATAACCTCTGCCGCAGCGCCGCTTCTCCAGCCCATTCCTATCGCCAGTGATGCCGAAGAGAAAACCACCGGTCTGAGTGACGGAAGATATATGTATCTTATCCTTGAGATCCTGCCCATCTTAAATACATCGGCCATCTCCAGCATTTTCTTATCAACGCTTCTGATCCCTTCAAGAAATGACAGATAAAAGATCGGCATGGTTATCAGTGCTGCGATCACAAGTGAAAGCTTTTTATTGCCGAACCAGAGCAGCATCATCACGACAAAGCTTGCAACCGGTATTGCCTTTATCACCTTTATAAACGGTGATAAAACCTCTCCGACCAGTGAGACTCCTGCCGAAAGCGATGCAAGTATCACTCCTGCAGCGCAGCCAAGGATGATTCCCAGAGAGATATTCACAAATGAATTCTTCAGTGAGAGGTAAAAATCCTTTTCCTTTGACATCTCATATAAAGCCTTCACCGTATCCCACGGTCCCGCTATAAGGATCTGGTTATTGATACATCGTGATGCGATCTCCCAGACCGCCAGCCAGAATATAGTTATGATCAGCTTTTTTTTCATTTTACTTAAACTCTGTATAATAAAAATCGTCTTCAGGAAGCTTCTTTCCAACCGATTCCGGTGCAAGATCATAAAGCACCTTCAGATATTCACTGACATTTGTCTTCATTTCCTCACCTGCAATGAACTTGATATTGCAGTTAGGTATTGCTGCCTTTGCTATAGGAGCCTTCTCGATGATACCTTTTTCAACTACTATCTCAGCAGCTCCGTCAAGGTCTGTCGAAAGCTTCTCTGTACTTTCCTTCTGCTCGCTCATGAAAAGCTTAACTGCTTCCTCATGCTCAGCAAGAAAATCAGCTCTTACTACTGTAACGCCTGTTACAAGTGCATTTCCGCCTGAAAGTCTTTCCCACTCATCTGTTAATGAAAATGCTACAGCAAGCTGATCATTCTGCTTAAGTGCTGCCGTTACGAAAGGCTGAGGGAGAACTGCTATACCACTTGGATCCTCTGCAAGAAGAGCCGCTGCCTCTGTAGCCTCTGATACGAATACGATCTCACAGTCTGTGATGCCGGCCTTATCAAGGAGGTACTTCAGCATATATTCAGGTGTAGTTCCCTGTCCCATAGAGATAACCTTCTTACCTGCAAGGTCCTCTACGCTCTTAATATCACCATTTCCGGATACGCAGTAAAGCACACCGAGAGTGTTAATATCTATAACCTTGATCTTTCCCTGAGTCTTGTTATACAGAACTGCCGCTGCATTTGCAGGGATAAGCGCTATATCAAGATCTCCGGAAACAAGCTTTGAAGTCACCTCATCTGCCTGAGCTGCAATCGTAAATGAATACTTTCCGAGGGAAGCCCCTTCATCGGAAGCCTTCATAAGATGTGCAAGTCCTATTGTTGTAGGTCCCTTAAGTGATCCTACTCTTATAGTTACATCATCTTCCACCTTCACTTCACTTGTCGGTTCTTCTGTTACAGGTTCTTCAGTTTTAGCTGCAGTTGTTCCTTCTTCTGTCTTCGC
>ONVE01000174.1 GCA_900321215.1 uncultured Eubacterium sp.
CTGGAGGAATTCCTCGTACCGAACAATATCTTCGACGGAGGGATCACCGGTATAAGTATGATCATTGGAAATGTTAAGCAGAAGCCGTCGGCTTCTCAGAGTAAATAAATATTTTTATAAAAGCAGCGACACCTTGACGCATGACCGGGGAACCGGGGCATACCATGAGTAATCGCTGCTTTTTATAATTAACTTTTTCTTGCTTGTTTTATGATCTGCGTGTTAATATAAAACTGTTTGCAGGACTTTCGGTTTTCTGATTCCTGCTTTCATGTTATGTAATGATGTCTAGTAAACCTTTTCTATATTAACCGTGATATGATAGTAGATTTTTCGAAAGGGCAGATATGGAATTACAGGATTTTTTCACAGGATTATCAGAACTTTATAATACAGACAGGCTTTCCGAGATACCGGATTTTTTCGACAGCTGGCTGGATAAAAGCGATGCCGAAGGAGACAAGGGCGCAAGAGTTACCATTTTAAATGAAATGATGGGCTTCTACAGAGAGAAAAGTCTCCATGAGAAGGCAGTAAGCTGTGGAGATGAGGCAGAACGCATCATGAAGGAGATTGGTATGGAAGGTACCATTCCTTACGCGATGACGCTTCTTAATGCTGCAACGGTCAGAAGAGCAGCAGGACAGTATAAGGAATCAGCCGAAAAATATGCAGAGGTCTTTTCAATATTTCATGCGACGCTTCCGCCGAATGATTTTAAATTTGCCGAGGCAAACAACAACGTTGCGCTTCTATATCAGGAGCTTGAGCGTTACGACAAGGCTGCAGAGGCTTTAGAGAGAGCTCTTTCCATCTGCAGGGACACTCCGCATAAGGAATTTGAGACTGCCGTAACTCTGGCAAATCTCGGTAACTGCGAGATTAAGCTTGGAGAGTACGGTGCGGCTATCGTAGATCTTACCGAAGCGGTTGAGATATTTACCGATGAAAAGGCATCGGATACTCATCATGCTGCTGCAATCACAGGACTTGCCGATGTTGATGCATATCTTGGCAACAAAAAGGCTGCTGAGGAAGGATATCTTCGCGCCATGGAAATGGTGGAGGGCTACATCGGACAGAATGATGATTATAAGCGGATAGAAGAGAAGCTGAAGAGCCTTCGTGATACGAAAACCGGTGCTGATGGAGAAATTGGGGCTTCCGGTGCTGAAGGAGAAGCAGATGCTTCCGGTGCTGCAGGAAACACTGGATCGCAGCGTGCAGAGGATTCTGACGGAGCTTCTGATGAAGGTTTTGGACTTAAGCTTTCCAGAGATTTTTATGAAACCTTCGGAAAGAAAATGATAGAAGAAAAATTCCCGCAGTACGCAGGAAGGATAGCTGTCGGAAAGGCAGGCTCAGGCTCAGAATGCTTTGGATTTGATGACAGCCTTTCAAGAGATCATGATTTCGGACCGGGCTTTTCTATGTGGCTTACGGACGAGGATTATGAGAAGATAGGCGAGAGCCTGTCACAGGAATACGAAAACATTTTAAATGAATATATAAAAAGCGTTTCTGAGAAGAATTCTCTTAAGGCAGAGGATATACAGAGCAGCTACAGAAATGATCTTGCTAAGAAACGTACCGGTGTCAGAAAGATTTCGGATTTTTATGAGGAGCATACAGGCTTCCCATACGGACCGGTAAATGATGGAGACTATCTTACCTGTGATGACGCAGGACTTGCTGCGGCAGTTAATGGTGAGGTATATAGAGATGATCTTGGCGAATTCTCTGCTGTAAGGGCAAGACTTAAGATGAATTTCCCTCCGTATGTAAGATTTCTCAAGATCGCAAATCTCTTCACTATGCTCGGAAGAGAAGCTCAGTATAATTTTAAGAGAGTCAGCCTTAGAAAGGACTATACTGCAGCGGCTCTTGTAAGAGACAGCGCGGTAAGAGATGCACTGCAGCTCATTTACCTGCTGAATGCGGTTTATGCACCGCATGAAAAATGGCTTAGAAGAGGAATAAACGGTCTGCCGCACATTTCATATCTTGGCAGGCTTATAGATGATATAGAGCTTTCTGATGTCAGGGATACAGACAGACTGCAGCGCTATTTCGAAAAGCTCTGCTTTACCGTGCTTCGTGAGGTAAAGGATCAGGGAATAGTTTGGGGCGACAGTACCTTCCTTCCTGATTATGCGGAGAATTTCAGACGTAAGTCAGAAATCTTCATGATGGACGTGCCGAAGCTTGCTGAGGAGGCTGCTCGGGTTGAGTTCCGTGCCTTTGATGCGGTGAATAACCAGGGCGGACGTGCTGAGTGCCAGAACAACTGGCCTACCTTCAGGATAATGCGAATGAGCCAGTATCTGACATGGACCAAGGATATGCTTGTTCAGTACATCACGGACTTTGAAGGTGTTATCTCAGAGGGCAGAAATATGATAACCGAGAAATACGGTTATATGATGGAAACAACTGCGCCGGAGGAGTTTAAGCGTATCAAAGACAAGCTGCCGCCGGTTCCGGAGAATAAAAAGAAGCTTGTTAGTGAACTGACAAAGATTGAAACCGGATGGATGGAGGAATTTGCGTCAAAGTATCCGCGCCTTTCGCATAATGCAAGGCTGATACATACATCCGATGACAGAGGCTTTGATACTTCGTCTGAAACCTACCAGAGAGGCGAGCTGTATTCCTACAGCGATAGGATGCTTCTCATGTACGGAAGGTTCATCGCTTCTCTCTGCAGGAGTAATATAAATCTTACCATTAAAATAATGGAAAACACTGTTAAAATGTACGGTTACCGTGATCTTGATGATGCGGAAGAAAAAATGCAATAACGCTTTTAAAGGTTAAGAGGAATAATATGCTACATTTGATCTATTTAGGGGTAAGTCTAATAACAGCAATTCTATATGGCTTATCGAAACATCTTTTTAAGAAACTGACCGGTTATTTTCTGGTGGGGGCAATGACGATAAGCGGTTATATAGCTTTGTTTGCTCTTCACGTAGGCATTTTCTGTCTGGTAGGAGCAACCATTAATGAGAAAAAGCTTCCGAAGAGTATACATACCTTCTACAGGTGGTTCGGACTGCTGACTCTCAAGGTTTTTGTTGATTCATTCAGATTTAAGATCAGGATAAGCGGCAAGGAGAAGCTCCCGGAGAACAATTTCCTGCTTGTCTGCAATCACAGATCGATATTCGATCCTCTTATCGGGATCACAAGATTCAAGAAGTACAATATGGCTTATGTATCCAAGAAGGAAAATCTTAAGATACCATTTGTCGGAAGATACATGAAGGCGGTCGGCTGCCTCGATCTTGACAGGGAAAACGCCAGAAATGCAGTAGATACCATTAATAAGGCGGCCCATTATATTAAATCAGGGCACTGCAATCTGGGAATCTATCCTGAGGGAATGGAGAATAAGAGTGCAACTCCGCTTCTTCCTTTCAGGGCCGGAGCTTTCAAGATAGCCAAGAAGGCTCACTGTCCGGTGGCGGTAATGACCATCAAGAACAGCGACAGGGTATTCAGAAGGTTTATGTTCAAAAGGATCAAGGTTGATATTGACATCCTCGGGGTTATTGATGCCGACGAGGTAAAGAAGATGTCAACTCAGGAGATAAGCGACAAGGCGTACAAAATGATGTATTCAAATCTTGCGGCCTGAGTTAAGGGCGTTATGCAAAAGCGTAATGCTCAGTATATTTTTAGTAATGTTTTAAGAGGTAATATAAAATGAAAGAGTTTGAAGAGTTGGTATTTAAGAAGACAAAGAAGTCAAGAGTCAAGGTGGGAATAGCCCTGCTCCTGTTAGGAATAGCACTTACACTGATTGGCGGAAGGATTTTCATCGGATATACATTTGCAAGCAAGGATCTTGCGGATTGCAATCAGGACACCATTAAGAATGGATATTATAAATTTAATGATGTATATGAGCTGCTCGGAGAGTATGGCTATGACAACAAGGGTTCCGGCTATGTACTTATTCTGAGAGATAAGACAAATCCTCAGGAGCTGATCCTGATGGGTATGTATTTTGCCAAGAAGGATGTAGATATCGCTGAGAAGGTAAGTAAGGCTTACTGGGATTCATATGACAGCGGTTCAAATCAGTTTGTTTATATCTCCGGCGCAGGACGTGTCCGCGATATGAAGAGCGACGAGAAGAAGGTATTCAGAGAAGCACTTTTCGAATTAGATTCAGATGCAAGCTCAAGAAGCTACCTTGAGGACAGGATGGTTTACAAGACTATCGAGTATAAGACATTCCCAAGAATGATGAAGGTGACTGATTGGGTAATGGTACTTAGTGGAATCTTCCTCATAGGCTTTTCGGTATATCTTTTCATCACAGCAAGCGGCGGAAAGAGCAGAAAGCAGGTACTTGAAAATGTAGCTGTTTCAGGCATGGATCCTGGAATCATCGCGAACGAGCTTAAGACCGCAAAGAGCTTCGGCAATGTTCTTGTTGCTGACGACTTCGTACTGTTTGAGGGCTTTACTCCAAGGATCTTCTTCTATAAGTATCTTGTATGGGTATACGGAAAGGTTACAAATACACAGCATAAGGCGTATGGAATTATCAATACCGGTACTACAACTACTTATCAGATAAGCTTCCTTGATGTTAACCAAAAGAATATTATGGTTCCTCTCTCTAAGGGAAATATGGATGATATAATCACAGCAATGCATGAGAATGCGCCATATGTCATCTTCGGATATAACGAGGGACTGGCAAATGAAGCAAAGAATAATTTTAATTCCGTTCTTAACGCTGTCAGAAGAAGAAAGGCAGAGCTTGAGGAGGAGAGAAATGCAGCCGCAGCCAATGCAGTTCCTTGGGGACAGCAGGCGGATTATTCAGGCTACCAGAGTAGTGCACAGCAGCCGGATTATTCAGGTTACCAGAGTAGTGCACAGCAGCCGGATTATTCAGGTTATCAGAATAATGCGCAGACAGGCGATTATACAGGCAATGAAAATGGTGCTTCTTCCTATGGTGGAGAAGAGGGAGAAGACAGAGGATACAGTGATCAGGGCTTTGGAAATACCGCTGATTATGGAAATGTAAATGATTACAATAACTTTTAAGAACTTTTTAGGCATTTATTTCAAATAAAAGCCTTGAAGTATTTGTGGGTTATACTGTATAATAGCAACCGAAATTTTAAATTTTCATGATCATGGCTTCATGCGGAGACGGGGCATAATGAAAAAGCTGCCGGGATTTTAATCCGGCGCAGAGAGTAGGCTTCTTCATTTATGATAGTATGATCATTGAAATAAAGCTTCAAAAGAGAGCGTCTTTATAAAAAGGGCAATTAAAGGGAGAAAAAAATGTATAAGATCATTCAGAAGAAGGCTCTTAATCCAACGGTAACACTTATGGAGGTGGATGCACCGCTGGTTGCAAGAAAGGCTGAGCCTGGCCAATTCATTATTCTTCGTGCTACAGAGGACGGAGAGCGTATTCCGCTCACAATCGCAGGTTATGACCGCGAGAAGGGCACTATCACGATTATTTTCCAGATAGTTGGTGGAGCAACAGAAACACTTAATGCATTAAATGAAGGCGACTACATAACTGATTTTGTCGGACCTCTTGGCAGAGCTACAGAGACTGAGGGAATCAAGAAGGTTGCAGTTGTAGGAGGCGGCGTTGGATGTGCCATCGCTTATCCTGTTGCAAAGAAATTTCATGAGATCGGTGCAGAGGTGCATTCGATCATCGGTTTCAGAAGTGAAGATCTTATAATCCTTGAGGATGAATTCAAGGCAGCAAGTGACAAGTGCATTCTTATGACAGACGATGGTTCTGCAGGTGAGAAGGGACTTGTAACAGAAGCACTTGAAAAGCTTATTCAGGCAGGTGAGAAGTACGATGTAGTAATTACTATCGGACCACTCATCATGATGAAGTTTGTTACCCTGGTTACAAAGAAATATGATATAAAAACAATCGCAAGCATGAACCCTATCATGGTTGACGGAACAGGAATGTGCGGCGGCTGCCGTCTTACAGTAGGCGGAAAGACAAAGTTTGCCTGCGTTGACGGACCTGATTTTGATGCATTTCTTGTTGATTTTGACGAGGCAATGGCTCGTTCGGCTACTTACAAACCATTTGAACAGAAGGCTCGTGAAGAGGCCTGCAATTTATTAAAGATGGAGGTAAAGTAGAGATGGAAATGCCAAATATGTCATTAGTAAAGAATAAAATGCCACAGCAGGATCCTGATGTAAGAAACAAGAACTTCGAAGAAGTTGCACTTGGATATACTGAGGAGATGGCTATAGATGAGGCAAAGAGATGTCTCAATTGTAAGAACAAGCCTTGCGTTTCAGGCTGTCCTGTACAGATCGATATTCCTGCATTTATAAATGAAGTTAAGAACGGTAATTTCGATGAGGCTTATAAGATCCTCAGACAGTCTACCTCTCTTCCTGCTATCTGCGGACGTGTATGTCCACAGGAGTCACAGTGCGAGCAGAAGTGCGTAAGAGGCATCAAGGGTGAGCCTGTTGCTATCGGACGTCTTGAGAGATTCGTTGCAGATTATCATAATGCACGCGTTAAGGAGCTTCCTGAGAAGCCGGCTTCTAACGGACATAAGGTTGCTGTAATCGGTTCAGGTCCTTCAGGACTTGCCTGTGCCGGAGACCTTGCAATGAAGGGTTATGAGGTTACTATCTACGAAGCACTTCATACTGCAGGCGGTGTTCTTGCATATGGTATCCCAGAGTTCAGACTTCCTAAGTTCATCGTTAAGATGGAGATAGACGGTCTTAAGGCTATGGGCGTAAAGATTGAAACAAATGTTGTTGTTGGTAAGACAATTTCTATAGACGAGCTTATGGACGAGTTTGGATATGAGACAGTATTCATCGGTTCAGGTGCAGGACTTCCTAAGTTCATGAATATTCCTGGTGAGAACCTTAACGGTGTATATTCAGCAAATGAATTCCTTACAAGAATCAACCTGATGAAGGCTTATCTTGATGATTCCAAGACTCCTATCATGCGTCCGAAGAGCGCTGTTATAGTCGGCGGCGGAAACGTTGCTATGGATGCTGCAAGATGCGCAAAGAGACTTGGTGCAGACGTAACTATCGTTTACAGAAGAACAAAGGACGAGCTTCCTGCAAGAGCAGAAGAGGTTGAGCATGCAGAGGAAGAAGGAATCAAGTTTGCATTCCTTAACAACCCTGTTGAGGTTATCGGCGAAAATGGCTGGGTTAAGGCTGTCAAGTGCCAGCAGATGGAGCTTTCTGAGCCGGATGAGTCAGGAAGAAGAAAGCCGGTTCCTGTTGAGGGCGCATTTAATGAGATCGAATGCGACTGCATGATCATGTCTATCGGTACATCTCCAAATCCACTTATCAAGTCAACAACTGAAGGACTTGATACAGAGAAGTGGGGCGGTATCATCGCTGACGAAGCTACAGGACTTACCTCTAGAAAGGGAGTTTACGCAGGCGGAGATGCTGTTACAGGTGCTGCAACAGTTATCCTTGCTATGGGTGCAGGTAAAGCTGCTGCCAAGGCTATGGATGAATATATGCAGTCTGAGAAATAATATTTTATAAAGATTACTTCATTTTTCCCACATATTTCTTAACAGATATATGTGGGAAATTTTATATATTAATAAAACCTGTGAATGGACAGGAGGATGCCGGAAGCTTACGGGTACTTCGTGTTAAATAGGTGAAATGGCGTGAAAAAAGCATGCAGGAAAGGACTGGAGAGATGGGCGTATTATCAGGGCTGAAGCCGAAGAGAGTATTTGAGATTTTTGAGGAGCTGACAAGAATACCGAGAGGCTCCTATAACGAAAAGGCAGTGAGTGATTACATTGCCGGATATGGAAGGGCGCGAGGCCTTAAGGTTATCCAGGACAGCCTTTACAATGTCATTATCATAAGAGAAGCCGATGCCGGAAGAGAAAATGAGCCGGCGGTGATACTGCAGGGACATATTGACATGGTAAATGAGAAAACACCGGACTCAACCCATGATTTTACGAAGGATCCGCTGGATATTTATATCGACGGCGATCATATAAGAGCGAGAGGAACTACTCTTGGAGGAGATGACGGAATAGCGGTTGCTTATATGCTGGCTATCCTTGTCGAGAAGGATATAGCCCTTCCGAGACTTGAGATGGTATTTACCGTTTCTGAGGAAGTCGGAATGGAGGGCGCCGCAGGTATTGATGTATCGCCTCTTCAGGGAAGACAGCTTATAAATGTAGATTCCGAGGAAGAAGGAATACTTCTTGCCGGATGCGCCGGAGGAATGAGGGCGAGGATAGCATTTCCGCTTACAAGGATAGAAGAAAAAGGCTCAGAGAAAGCTGTAGAGAAAGCCGCAGAAACAGAAGATGCTGTTGAAGCTGAGAGGGATTTCTATAAAAATGCTGAGATATATAAGCTTCGAATAACCGGTCTTCTCGGAGGACATTCAGGTTCAGAGATAGATAAGCAGAGGATAAATGCTGACCATACTCTTGCAAGAATACTGCTTCAGCTGATCGGTCAGGGCTTTGATATAAGACTTGTCTCCATTTCGGGCGGCGGAAAGGATAACGCGATTCCTTTCGAGGCAGAGGCAATACTTTATGCAGCAAAAGCCGATAAGGCTCCGATAACTGAAAAGCTTTCTAAGATAGAGCAGGAGATCAGAAATGAATACAGAAATACCGACGGCGGCATAAAGCTTATCTTTGAAGAGTATAGAGCCGGAGAGGAAAAACCATTTGCGGCGCTTGATGCTGCATGCATGAAGAAGGCTCTGGGACTTATCCTTGCACTGCCGAACGGTATTGTTAAGATGTCCGGAGACATCGAGGGACTTGTTGAAACCTCGCTTAATCTTGGCATAGTAAAGACCGAGAAGGATGAAATGATACTAACCTATGCACTCAGAAGCTCTGTTGACAGTGCTAAGAAGGCGCTCGCAGAGAGAGTGAGCCTAATAGCTGAGAATTACGGCGCGGCTATAAGCTTCCACGGCGAATATCCGGCCTGGGAATATAAGGAAAGCTCAGCGCTCAGAGATAAGATGGTAAATGTATTTGAGAAGATGTACGAAAGAAAGCCTGAAGTGACAGTGATACATGCAGGACTTGAGTGCGGACTGCTTGCAGATAAGCTTCCGGGACTTGATGCGATATCATTTGGCCC